>NZ_FMFG01000002.1:6879-62744 GCF_900066275.1 uncultured Faecalibacterium sp.
ATACATGAGAAAACTATTCCGACTACAATCATAATGATGTTTACTAACATTTGGACGACCTCCTTTCTTTGTTGGCTTTATTCTATCTGAATTACCGTGTTGCTACCACCAACTATCAAGCAATTATCAGTTGCATATCGGTTGCACAAAGATAGCGTTCTGTTTTTTAACCTTATTATACTAAATTACCGTAGATAAGGATAGCTTGACTGATAAAACTTGCTGGACGGGAACAGCTTGTAGCGCAAGGTGTTTCTGGGCGGCAAGTCCACAAAGGGGTAGCTGGCGGCAGCCAGCGCAGGGGAAGTATAGCTTCCCCTGTGATGATTGGAACAGATTGAAAATCTGCGGAAATCATCTGCTCCCTGCAAGGGGCTTCCGGCAGGACGCAACGCACCGGCTCGACCGGTGTATAGTTGCGCCCTTACTTCGTAAGGGGTTCCCCAGCTACCCTCTGTTTCACACTTTCTGCAACAGCTTCTTTCATGCCTGTTTGGGAAAATGCCTGTTTCAGAATGTCCATCACATCATCGTCCGTCAGCACTTCCGGCCTTATCAGGAAACTTTCCAGCATAGCCCCTCTGGTACAGAGCCGATGCGTCCGTTCCTTCCGGGTAAGCTGCTTCATCTGGTGTTCCAGTATCTTTTCTTCGTGCTGTGCCCGCCGCAGTCTGGCTTCGCTTTTGGCAAGCTGCTGGTTGAACTTTTTCAGCTTTTCATTCATCACAGCAGCCCTCCTTCTTGGGGAGCAGCGTGTAAATGCGGTTCGGTTCTCCCACGCCCCGGCGCACCCGCAGGATTAGTCCAGCGTCCTCCAATTCTTTCAAGGAACGCTTGACGGTCACGGAGCTGCGGGACAAGGCCGCCGCCAGCTCCACAATGGGGAAGCGGACAAACAATATCCCGTTGGTATCCTCCGTACTCGCCGCAAGGGTGGCGTCCAGCAGTCGGGCATACATGACCTTTGCGGTGCTGCTGACCGGCAGCCGCAGTATGGCGGTGGGAAGTGGCATACAGGGCGGCAGAACGGTGTCTGCGGTCATAAATTCAAATTCCATTTAGTCGGTTTTCTCCTTTCGCTTGGCTCGTTTGGACAGGTAATGGGGGCAGTCGATCACGACAGCCCGAAAGCTCTGTTTGCACTCATGCTGACACTTCCGGCACAGGTCATTGTAGGCCACACGCCCCCGGTCATTGAGGAAGAAGGACAACTCCAACTTCCGTTTCTTGCTCATTCTCGGCATGGTGCCTCCTATCATGGAAAATCCGCCCATTTCAGCCGTAACGGTAGAGATGGGCGGATAGCGGTTTTTGGTGTCATGTTTCGGGGCGATTTTCAAGGGAAAGGCGGCCATAGAGCCGCCCTAAAAAGCCCCATAGTATCATGGACAGGGCAGACTACGCCCCGTCGATTCGTCATGTTTGGGTAGCGTTTTGGTGTCAGTTCTGCCGGGTTTCCCTGATGTCGTTCCTGCCCCTGAATCTCACAGCAGCGTTTTGTTCCCGTTGGTACGCTCGCTGCGGTCAAGGTTCCTCCAACTCCTTGCCGCAGGTCGTTGCGCTACATCGCCGGGGAGCATATCCCATCAGGCCGGTCATTCGATTGGAATAATCCATCGATGAACTGACTTAATCATAGCTCATTTTTGAACCCTTTCCCGTATGTCCAGAAAGTAGGAATACCGCCCCAAAATCGAAAATTTCCACGATTTCGGAACGGTATGGTATAATGGTTATATATGCCCGAAAACCACATGGGAAGGGAGTGGCAAACCAATGAAAGACCATGTTTCCTTGCAGGAACGCTTAAAAGATTTACGGGTGGAAAAGGGCGTGAAGCTGGAAGAACTGGCGGAAAAGACCGGCATTTCAAAATCTGCTTTAGCCAGCTATGAAAATGAAGAAAACCGAAATAAGGAAATCAATCACGGCAACCTTATCGCACTGGCAGACTTTTATGAGGTGTCCATTGACTATCTGTTCTGCCGGACAGAAAACCGGGAGCAGATAAATACCCCGCTGTCCGAACTGCATTTGACCGATGAAGCTGTGGCGCTTCTGAAAAGCGGACGGATCAATACCCGGCTGCTGTGCGAGATGATGTCCCACGAAAAATTTGCAGAGCTGATGGCTGACGCAGAAATCTATGTGGATGGAATGGTTACCATGCGGTTCCATGACATCAACAGTGCGCTGGCTGCTGTCCGGGCAATGATACTGGAAGAAAATCCCGAAGCTGCCGCAGACCGTTCCCTGAAAATTCTGGAAGCCGGTCAGATAGAGGAAGAAGATTTTTTCTGTCATGTGACACACAAAACATGGGACGCTATCCTTCACGATATACGCAAAGTCCATGAGAACGACATGGAGAGTGCGCCGGATACCACGCCCGCCGATGAACTGATAAAGGAAGTCCGAAAGGCCATGCAATCCACCGGCGACAGGGTGCAGGAATTTCTGGAAATCTTCTGCAAGGCGTTCCAGCTAAAATACAAGCGGCTCACAGACGAGGAAAGAGTGACCCTGAAAAGACTGTTCAAAAGATCGCCACTGATTAAAAATTCCGGGATCAACTTCCGGCGCAGGCCGTGGAAATGAAAACTGCCGTTGTGGGAACGGGTGTTCCTGCAACGGCAGTTTTGAATCATATATGAATTTGGAAGTCTCGAAACTCAAACAATCCATTTCCCTGTTTGAGTTTTCCGGCTCTCGATAATTGTGCAAATCCGGCTTCAATGTCACCTATCAAAGAAACAGGAATATCCAACTGGTGGTGTCCGGGCAGAACTTTTTTTATTTTGTATTTCTGTATCCGCCTTATGGATTGATAAAATAGTTGCGGATCAGTAGTTGGGTAAAATGCGTCAAGGCTTCCTTTGTATATCAAATCCCCGGAATACAAGTAATTTCTTTCTGGCTCGTAAAAGCAACAATGTCCGGGAGAATGTCCCGGCGTGTGAATAACCTGAATTTCCCGTCCGCCTAAATTCAGAAAATCTCCATCCTGCAAGATTCTTTGTGGCATACCTTGAAATATCTGATAGGCGTTAATATCAAAATCTCTTGGAAAATTACAAGGAAGTCTTGTTAAATTGTTCTTTACAACTTGCAACGGTATCGGAAACCTGACTGATAACCAGTCCTTTTCCGCTTCATATACAGCGATATTATCAAAATACTTATGCCCGCCGATGTGATCCCAATGAACATGAGTAGTAATTGCCATAACAGGCAGCTCTGTTAGACTGTCCACAATTTTTCTGATGTTGGAAACGCCTAAGCCTGTATCAATGAGAATAGCGCATTTTTCTCCACATAATAGATACAGTACCTCTTCCAGATGCGAGGTGCTTTCCTGATAGATGGTCTGCGACATAAACGAGATGTACCGGAAGCTGAAACCGGCTGCCAGAAAGACCAAAAGAAGGATGGCAGCGGCGGCAGGCAGCCACTTGTGCCGGGAATAGCAGCTGCGTTTGGATTCGTGCTTTTCGTCTGCCATTCCGCTCACCTCAGTGTCATGTAGTTTTCCGGCTCTGCAAGCGCTGCGCCGCCGGAGATATAATCACGCCATGTGTTTTTTACCCACGTATCTTCGCCCGCAGACGTGCCGCTGTCGCTCGCAAGCAGCGCTTCCATCTGCTTTTCCGTTGCAAGGCAGGTCACGGTAACGGTGTCGTTATCTCCCAGCGGCTGCCCGTTCCGGGTGATGCCGGTCAGGGTATAGCTGCCGTTATTCTCTTTTACCTCCACAGCAATGCCGCTGACCACTGGCAGAGAACCGCGGTTGAAGGGCACAAACCCGCCCTCGCAGCCTTCCACAAAGGCGCGGACGGTCTCTTTCAGCTCTGCGCCGGTCATGGTGCGCTGGCGGGACATCAGACCGTTCGGCATGATCATGGAAGCAGCCATTTTCTGATTATAATCCGCCTGCAGCACACTGCCGGTAAAGCTGTTTGCGGTGGCAAGCAGCACATCGGTGCCATACACACCGCGCAGCGTGTTTGCCATCACGGAGAAGGCAGCGCTGCCGCCGTTTGCGTGGAATACGTTGGAATAGGCCTTCCCGGAGGTCAGCACGGTCTCGTTGTCGGCAGGCTCCTCATCGGCAAGGAGCTGGGCATTGAAGGCCTGATACGCCTGCTCAGCGGTAAGCTCGCCTGCGATCATTTTGGAGACCACATCCTTGGAAACGGCAAAGAAATCGTTGGAGGCGATGCGGATATACATGTGGTTTTCTTCCACCACGCTGCGGACGTCCTTCAGATACTCGGTCAGGCGCAGGGGAACGTTCTGGCTGTAGCTCAGTATGTCCTGCCCCTCTGAGACGATGCGGTTCTGCGCCTGTTCGGAGAGCATGACGTTCAGCACCTTCATGGCTTTTTCGCGGCGCGCGATGTCCTGCTCCAGATCCCGGTTCAGGGCAACTTGGAAATAGGGGGTGGTCATGATCCACGGTTCGCTGTTCTGGCTGAAGAAGGGCAGAAAGATCGTGTCGATGCCCTCATCCTGAAACATCTTCACGCCGGCAGAGCTGCCAAAGTACATGGCAACTTCTCCGTTCCGGAACATTCCGGTCACATCGTCGTAATTCAATGCAAGATCATCTGCTGTAAGGTGGGTATCCTGAATGAACTGCTCCATCCGCTCAAACGCCCCCGGCCATACGGTGTCGTCCAGACCCACCCGCGCGGTGCTGGCGGGGTCGCTGTAGGTAGTGCGCCACTTGCGCCCCGCGGTGGTGGTAAGCTCGGCAGCAGAAAGCCCCTGCAGGGTTTCCATGCAGGTGTAGTCGTAGGTATAATCGGAGGTAAAGCCGCGGATGCCTACCTTTTCAAAAGCCTGACAGGCCGCTACAAAGCTTGCGTAATCGGTGGGCAGGGGAATATCGTACTGCTCAAAAAGGCTGCGGTTGACCACAAAGCCGTGGGCATCCGCGCACACCGGCAGCCAGTTCACGCTGCCATCCTCGTTTTTGAAGCTGTTGAGGTAGGTGTTGTACACAGCGCCCGCCTCATTGGTCATGGCAAGGTTCATCAGGCTGTCCTTCAACGGTGCCGCATCGTGCAGCGAGAACCGGCAGCAGGTGATGATATCCGGCAGACCGCCGTTTTGCTGCAAAAACTTGTAAAAATCCAGATCGTTGTTGCCGACGATGAATTCAATGTTCACGTCCGGCAGCTGCGCCTGAACATAGGGCGCATAGTTTTCGTACAGGCTGGTGCTCCACAGATACACCTGAATAGTCTGAGCGTCTTCCTGCTCCTGTGTTCGTTCCGCATTTTTTTCGCTGCATCCGGTGAGCAGGGATAGCCCCATCACCAGTGCCACAAGCATGGAAAATAGGCGGCGCAATGTTTTTGTTTTCATCCGATCCTCCTCCTCACACTTCTTGGACAGCCATCGTTTTGCGGTTGGCTGCTTTTGCTTACTGATCATACATCACCGCCCGCAAGAGTGTGTGCTGTAAAACCCACCCACGGAAAGGATGCCGCAATTTTTGAGTCTTTTCTGTTTTGCGCTCTCCCTCTACCGCGAAGGGGCACAGAATGACAAAGACATAAAAATATTTTACCACTACCATGAAAAATTTTCAATAAAATTTCATATATTGAACAATAAAAGCTGTGTAGGATTACAATAGATGTGTCACAAAGTGAAAAAAGACGAATGAGTCGTTCTGTGGTACAGTTAAATTGCTACACCAAACATCACAGAAACACATCATTGACAAACCTACATTGTGAACTCAAGAAGCCTGTCCAAAAGAAAGCATAAAAATGCGTATAACGCCCTATGAAATGGTGCCACGGGGCGTTTTATTTTGTCTTGTTTTGTGGGCGATGTTGCGGTTTTGCGAAAACTTGCGAGACTAAATAAAAAATCCCACGAAATTACGATTCTAAACGTAAATTCGTAGGATTTTTGGAGCTACTGACCTGATTCGAACAGGCGACCTGCTCATTACGAGTGAGCTGCTCTACCAGCTGAGCCACAGTAGCAGATAAAATTTTCTTGCATGTTCTGCAACGAGAAATATTCTATCATACTTCCTGTGCGCTGTCAAGATTTGATTTTGCGGCAGAACAGGTGCAAATAGTCTGTGACGCAAAAATATAACTGCTCTCCGAGAAAAACTCGAAGAGCAGCCTTGCACACAAGAAAAATCAGTTGAACAGCTTACGGCCGATCCAGATGCAGATGCAGGCACCCACAACGGAAACGAGGATCTCACCCACGATGCCGGTAGCGCTCAGACCGATCAGGCCGAACACGATGCTGCCTACAAAACCGCCCAGAATGCCCAGCACGATATTGCGCACGGTGGAAGTTTCGCTGCCCATAATGCGGCCGGCGATGTAACCAGCCAGAGCGCCGATCAGCAGACTGAAAATAAAACCAAACATAATAATTCTACCTCCTGAATTTTAAAGCTCTGCGCTCTGCCCGGCGGTTTCCCGGGCAAAGCGGCAAATATCCTTCAAACAACATTTTTCGCATTCTGGTTTGCGCGCATTGCACACTGCCCGACCATGCATCACAAAGCGGTGGCACAGGTCGCTGCCTTCTTCCGGAGGAACGATCTTCCACAGGGCCATTTCCACCTTCTGCGGTTCCTTGATGCCGTCCACAAGGCCGATCTTGTTGCACAGCCGGATGCAGTGGGTGTCTGTTACGATAGCAGGCTTGCCAAACACATCGCCCATGATAAGGTTTGCGCTCTTGCGGCCTACGCCGGGCAGGGCGAGCAGCTCTTCAAAGGTGGTGGGCACCTGACAACCGTATTTATCGCGCAGCACCCGCATACAGGCGGAGATATCCCGCGCTTTGGAGTGTCCCAACCCGCAGGGCTTGACGATGGCTTCAATGTCTTCGGGTTCTGCAGCAGCCAGCGCAGCAACATTGGGATATTTGGCAAACAGGTCTTCCACCACAATGTTCACGCGGGCATCGGTGCACTGGGCTGCCAGACGCACGCTGACCAGAAGCTGCCAGGCATGGTCATAATCCAATGTACAGCCGGCATCTGGGTATTCTTTTTTTAACCGGTCGATCACTTCCAGCGCCAGCGCCTTTTTTGCAGTAAGGTCTTCTGGTGCTTTTTTACGAACAGGCATTTCATCCACTCCCATCGACAAAAGCTGATACGATAATACCATGTTTTGCGTTTTTTGTAAACTGCGGGTAAAAATTATCTGAGAATGATTTTCAGATAAAACCTTGCTCTTACTGCCAAAATGCGATATACTATAGAAAAATGCTGGGGGAATCGCGCCTCGGTACGGGAGGAGGAAAACACGATGAACGAACCACTGGCACAGCGTCTGCGGCCCAAAACACTGGCAGATGTCTGCGGTCAGCAGCATCTGTTGGCACCGGGCAGGGTGTTCCGCCGTACCATCGAGAGCGGACGCATCCCGAACATGATCTTCTACGGCCCGTCCGGTACCGGAAAAACGACGGTGGCACGCATCATTGCGGAAAACAGCGGTATGACGCTGCATAAGCTCAATGGCACTTCCTGCGGCACCGGGGACATCAAGGCGGTGCTCAAGGATATCGGCACGCTGGCAGGTGCGGGAGGCATCCTGCTGTATCTGGACGAGATCCAGTACCTGAACAAAAAACAGCAGCAGAGCCTGCTGGAATGCATTGAGGACGGCTCGGTGACGCTCATTGCATCCACCACCGAAAATCCATACTTCTACATTTATAATGCGCTGCTGTCCCGCTGTACGGTGTTTGAGTTCAAATCACTTTCGGCAGCGGATGTGGAGCGTGGGGTGCACAATGCACTGAAAAAGCTTTCGGAAGGGGAGAGCACAAAGGTCTGCATGGACGAGGATGCCTGTGCCTACCTTGCCGAGAGCGCAGGCGGCGACCTGCGCAAGGCGCTGGGCTGTCTTGATTTTGCGGTGACGGCAGCTCCCATTGAGGATGGGGAAAAGCACATTACGCTGGAAATGATCCAGCAGGTCACCCGCCGCACTGCCATGCGGTATGACCGGGAGGGCGATGACCACTACGACATCGTGTCAGCCTACCAGAAGTCCATGCGCGGCTCCGACCCGGATGCGGCGCTGCATTATCTGGCCCGTCTGCTGGAAGCAGGAGATCTGCCTTCGGCCTGCCGTCGCCTGATGGTATGTGCCTGCGAGGACGTGGGCCTTGCCTATCCACAAATCATCCCCATTGTGAAGGCGGCAATTGATGCCGCCAACATGGTGGGCTTGCCGGAAGCACGGCTCCCGCTGGCAGATGCCGTCATTCTGGTGGCCACCAGTCCCAAGTCCAACAGTGCCCATGATGCCATCAACGCGGCCATTGCGGATGTGCAGGCGGGCCGTACCGGGCCGATCCCGCGCCAACTGCAGAACAAGCACTACGACGGTGAGGATGCGCTGGTAAAGGGACAGAATTACAAATACGCCCATGATTACGCCCACCACTGGGTGGAGCAGCAGTACCTGCCAGATGCCATCAAGGACGTAAAATATTATACCTTTGGCGATAACAAAAATGAGCAGGCGGCCCGTGCCTACTGGGCAAAGATCAAGGGCGAAGAGAACGTCTGAGCCACGCCTTACACCCAAAGCCCAAAAACAAAGAAAAAGGAGAACGATATGCGATATTCCAAACAGCGTGAGCTGGTCATGCAGACGGTGCAGAACCTGTGCGACCACCCCACCGCCGAGGAAATTTATGATGCTGCGGTCAAGGAATGCCCGGGCCTGAGCCTTGGCACCGTATACCGTAACCTGAATAGTCTGGTGGATGCGGGCCGGGTGCGCCGGGTGTCCATTCCAGGCAAGGCTGACCGCTTTGACCACACGCTGCCCTGGCACAGCCATCTGTACTGCACCGTGTGCGGCAGCGTGACCGATGCCGAGGTGGACGAAAAGCAGGTAATGAAACTGGTGAAAAACCAGAAGGGCCATGTGCAGGACTGCGCTGTTGTGCTGATCGGCGTATGCGAGGCCTGCTGCGAGAAGCAGGCGCAGGAAAACGCCCACTGAACCATAAAATTTGCACGGAACCTCTTGCCCGGAGCGTATAAACAGGGTATACTATAGAGAAGGCTCTTTTCAGAAAGTGCAAGTAGATTTTCGCCGCACAGGGCGCTTCGGCCCGGCGGAGAAGGATGGTTTGATTGGAATACATTAGTTTTGAACATAATAACATTGCCGCTGAGCTGGTAAAGCAGGCCTATGATACGCCGCCGCTGGCCTTTGTGCACAGCTATGGCTGTCAGCAGAACGTGAACGACGGCGAGCGGATCAAGGGTGTGCTGATGGACATCGGCTATGGCCTGTGCGATAAGCCCGAGGATGCAGACCTGATCCTCTTCAACACCTGCGCCGTGCGTGAGCATGCTGAGCAGCGTGTGTTCGGCAACGTAGGTGCCCTGAAGGGACTCAAGGAAAAAAAGCATGATCTCATCATCGGCCTGTGCGGATGCATGGCCAACCAGAAGCACGTGGTAGAAAAGCTGCGCCAGAGCTATCCTTACGTTGACCTGGTGTTTGGCGTGGACGGCATCGACACCCTGCCGCAGCTCATTGCCCAGAAGCTGCAGAAGCATAAGCGTGTGCTGATGGAGCCCGCCCAGCGCCCGGTCATCGTGGAGAATATCCCCATCCGGCGTGAGAGCGAGTTCCGCGCATGGCTGCCCATCATGTACGGCTGCGACAACTTCTGCACCTACTGCATCGTGCCTTATGTGCGCGGCCGCGAGAAGAGCCGCAAGCCCGGTGATATCCTTGCTGAATTCCGCGGTCTTGTGGAGGCAGGCTATAAGGAGATCACATTGCTGGGACAGAACGTCAACAGCTACGGCAAGGGTCTGGAAGAAAAGGTGGACTTTTCTGATCTGCTCAACCTGCTGTGCACGGTGCCCGGCGATTATCACATCCGCTTTATGACCAGCCACCCCAAGGATGCCAGCCACAAGCTGATCGACACCATTGCCGCCCAGCCGAAGCTGTGCAAGCACCTGCACCTGCCGGTGCAGTGCGGCTCCGATGAACTGCTGAAGAAGATGAACCGCCACTACACGGTGGAGCAGTACATGGAGCTGATCGAATACGCTCGCAAAACGGTGCCCGGCATCACCTTTTCCAGTGACATCATCGTTGGCTTCCCCGGCGAGACCGAAGCGGACTTTGTAAAGACGCTGGAACTGGTGCAGAAGGTGGGCTATATGCAGCTGTTCACCTTTATCTATTCCAAGCGCACCGGCACCAAGGCTGCCGAAATGCCGGACCCCACCCCCCGTAAGGAAAAGACCGACCGCATGACCCGCCTGCTCAAGGTGCAGGACGAGATCGCCATGGCACTGGTCAAGGCGCAGGTTGGTCAGACTGTGAAGGTACTGGTAGAGGGCTTTGGCCGCAATGAGGGCACCCTCTCCGGCCGTCTGGACAACAACCTGACGGTGGAGTTCACGGCAGACGCTTCCCTGATGGGCAGCTATGCCAACGTACATCTCACGGGCGCACGGGCGACTGTGCTGCTGGGTGAGCTTGCCTGAGTGATTCCGGGGCAGTGCCCCTGAACGTATAAAATAAGAAGGAGACCATTCAAATGGATTGCATTGATCTTTTCAAGCGCGCAGCCGTTGCGCTGCAGACCGATAGCCGCTACCTCGTTCTGGATCAGACCCGCAAGGCAAACGATAAGGACGAAGAGCTGCAGAACCTGATCGGCGAGTTCAACCTCGCCCGCATGGATCTGAACAATGAGATCGGCAAGAGCGAGCGCAACGATGCCCGCATCGCCGAACTGAACGAAAAGGTGAACAGCCTGTACGGCCAGATCATGGGCAACGAGGGCATGGTGGCTTACAACGAGGCTAAGCGTGACTGCGAGAACCTCGTGAACTATATCGATGCCATCATCAACACTGCCATGAATGGCGGCGACCCCATGACGGTACAGGAGCCTTCTGCTTCCTGCACCGGCAGCTGCTCCACCTGCGGCGGCTGCCACTAAAACCGGCAAAAACAAAACGCGGCTGTGCAAAACAGACCGCGTTTTGTTTGCAAAAGCGGTTACAAGCCGCAAACTTGTGCACAGAACCATAGAACGGGAGAGAGGGTAAACCATGGCAGAGCTGTCGCCCATGATGCAGCAATATCTTGAGATCAAAAAACAACATAAGGACGAAATTCTGTTTTACCGCATCGGCGATTTTTATGAGATGTTCTTTGACGATGCCCTGACGGCATCCAAGGAACTGGACCTGACCCTGACCGGCAAGCAGTGCGGCATGGAAGAGCGAGCGCCCATGTGCGGCGTGCCCTTCCACAGCTACGAGGGATATGTGGCGCGGCTGATCGCCAAGGGCTACAAAGTAGCCATCTGTGAGCAGGTGGAAGACCCGGCCAAGGCCAAGGGCCTTGTCAAGCGGGACATCATCCGCGTGGTCACACCCGGCACGGTCATTGAGAGCAGTATGCTGCAGGATGACCGCAATAACTACATTGCCAGTATCTTCCTCAAAGGAAAGAAAGCAGGTTTGTGCTTTGCGGATGTCTCTACCGGTACGGCCCATATCACAGAGCTGAATGCAGACAAAATCGCCCCGGCGGTCATTACGGAGCTGTGCCGCTACCATCCCAGCGAAGTACTGATGAATCCGGGTCTGCTGGACTGCCGCGAGGTGACGGCGTACATCAAAAAGAATATGACTTGTTCGGTGGAGCTGATCGAAGAGGAGCGCTATGCACCGGGCCTTGTGGCGGCATCGCTGGAAAACCAGTTTGGCCGCGACTGGGCGCAGACCACCGGCATTGCAGCGGACGGCCTTGTGCGCTTTGCCATGGCGGCACTGCTGGAATATCTGCACGATACCCAGATCAAGGGCGTGGAACGTCTGAAAACGGTCATAACCTATAATAAGGCCCAGTTCATGCGTCTTTCGCCCGTGACCCGCGCCAATCTGGAGCTGACCGAGACGCTGCGCGGCCGCGAAAAGCGGGGCACGCTGCTCTGGGTGCTGGATAAGACCAGTACATCCATGGGCAAGCGTATGCTGCGCAGCTGGATCGAGCAGCCGCTTATTTCCAGTGCACTCATCAACCACCGCCTGAACGCTGTGGAGAGCCTTGTTAAGCAGACCATGGCCCGCGGCGACCTGACCGAAGAGCTGGGTTACATTGCGGATATGGAACGCCTGATGACCCGCACGGTTTACGGCTCTGCCACACCCAAGGAGATCTATACGCTGGCCCAGACCTGCGACCGGCTGCCCGGCCTGCGCAGGCTGGCTGAGGCCTGCGGCTGCCCGGAGCTTGCTGAACTGGCAGTACAGATCGATCCGTTGGAGGACATCAAGGCCCGTATTTATGCGGCGGTGGACCCGGAAGCGCCCTCTACCCTCAAGGATGGCGGTGTCATTGCCAAAGGTTACCATGCCGAGGTGGACGAGCTGCGTTCCATTCGCGACAATACCAAGGGCGTTCTGGCGCAGCTGGAAGCCCGCCTGCGGCAGGAGACCGGCATCCCCAAGCTGAAGATCGGCTATAACCATGTGTTTGGCTACTTCATCGAGGTAAGCAACTCCTATAAGAGCATGGTGCCGGAGACCTACATCCGCAAGCAGACCCTGACTTCCGGCGAACGCTACATCACGCAGGAACTGAAAGAGCTGGAAAGCAAGATCTTAGGTGCCCACGAACGGCTCATCACGCTGGAGCACCGCCTGTTCAGCGAACTGCTGGAAAGCATCAGCGCTCAGCTGGACCGCATCCAGCGCACGGCCAATGCGGTGGCCCAGCTGGATGTGCTCACGGCGCTGGCGCAGGTGGCAGCGGAAAACAACTACTGCCGTCCCATCGTGGACGACAGTGACGAGCTGACCATCACCGAGGGCCGTCACCCTGTGGTGGAGCAGATGCTGAAAGGCAGCCTGTTTGTACCCAATGATACCACCCTGAACTGTGGTGCAGACCGCTGCCTGATCATCACCGGCCCCAACATGGCAGGTAAATCTACGTACATGCGCCAGAATGCACTGATTGCGCTGATGGCGCAGATCGGCTCCTTTGTACCGGCTTCCAGCTGCCATGTGGGTGTGGTGGATGCCATTTTCACTCGCATCGGTGCGTCGGACGACCTGTCTGCCGGTCAGTCCACCTTTATGGTGGAGATGACCGAGGTAGCGGAGATCCTGAAAAATGCCACCGCCAAAAGCCTTGTGGTGCTGGACGAGATCGGCCGCGGCACTTCCACCTTTGACGGTATGAGCATTGCCCGCGCCGTAGTGGAGCACATTGCAGACCCCGCCAAGGGCCTTGGCTGCAAGACTCTGTTTGCCACCCACTACCACGAGCTGACCGAGCTGGAAGGCGGCGTGGACGGCGTAAAAAACTACAATATTGCAGTAAAAAAACGCGGCGAGGACATCACCTTCCTGCGCCGCATCGTGCGCGGCCCGGCGGATGACAGCTACGGCATCGAGGTGGCAAAGCTGGCAGGCCTGCCCGGCAGTGTGACCCGCCGCGCTCATGAGGTGCTGCGCGCGCTGGAAGCAACTGCACCTAAAAATAAAGTAGAGCAGATGGATTTTGATGCCCTGCAGGAGTATAACTCTCCGGCTGTGCCCAGCGAGATGATGGACAAGCTGGAAGCTCTGGATGTGGAAACACTCACCCCCATTGAGGCTTTGAACTTCCTCTACGAGCTGAAAAAGACCCTGAAGGGCAGCCTGAACAGATGAAACTGCTCTACCTGACCCTGACCATACAAGGAGGGAAAACACCATGGCAGTGATCCATGTTCTGGATAAGCACACAGCCGAGCTGATCGCAGCCGGTGAGGTGGTCGAGCGTCCGGCATCCGTTGTTAAGGAGCTGCTGGAAAACTCCATTGATGCCGGTGCCACGCAGGTGACCGTCAGCATTGAATCCGGCGGCGTCAAGCTGATCGAGATCAGCGATAACGGCACCGGCATCGAGGCAGAATATATCTCCACGGCGTTTATCCGCCACGCCACCAGCAAAATTGAAACACCGGACGATCTGACCAACATCCATACGCTTGGCTTCCGCGGTGAAGCACTGGCATCCATTGCCAGCGTGGCCCGTGTAGAGCTGACCACCCGAACAGAGGTGGACGAGTTTGCCACGGTCTACCGCATTGAGGGCGGGGAAGAGGTCTCCCGTGAGCCGGGTGCCAGAGCTGTGGGCACCACCATCCGGGTAAAGGATCTGTTTTACAACACGCCTGCCCGCATGAAGTTCCTCAAAAAGGACTCCTCCGAGGGCACCTTTGTGTCGGATACAGTTACCCATGTAGCGCTCAGCCACCCGGAAGTCAGCGTCAAGTTCATCCGTGAGGGCAAGCTGCAGTATGTCACGCCCGGCGACGGCCAGCTGCGCGGTGCAGCCTATGCGGTGCTGGGCCGGGAGTTCAGCCGGGACCTCATTGAGCTGAAAAATCAGGAGGGCGTGTACCGCATCACCGGTCTGATTACCCCGCCCAAAAGCTGCCGCGCCAGCCGAAGCATGCAGCATTTTTACATCAATGGCCGCTATGTGCGCAACCGCACCATGATGGCCGGTATGGAGATGGCGTTCAAGGGTACCATGATGCAGGGCAAGTTCCCGGGCGGCATTCTGCTGCTGGAAATGCCGGCCGACCTTGTGGATGTCAATGTGCATCCGGCCAAGATCGAAGCCCGCTTTGCCCGCGAAAATGATGTTTTTGATGTGGTGTATCATGCCGTCAAGCTGGCATTGGCTCAGCCCGGCACTGGTGAACGGCTTTTTACCTTTGAAGCGGACAAAGAAGAAGAAAAAGCTGAAAATTCAAAAAAAGACGCTGATATAATCAAAAATGATGTAAAGAACAATAACTTTACAGGCCTTTCTGCGATCATTCGGGGACAGGCAGACCCGGGCGTTCTGCCACAGCAGCATTGGGAACCGGCAAAACCCGCCGCAGCACCGCAGCAGCCTGCCCCGGCTGCTGCAATGCAAATACCGACAGCACCCAGTGTGCCGCGCTGGAAAGGCAGTGCTCAGAACGAGGATATGCTGGATCCATTCGTGACCCTTCACAGCCCGAAGCTGGAAACGACAAAGGCACCAGAGCCGTTCCGTGCGGCGGCAAGTGAAACGCAGCTGGATGTGGAACCGGAATTTGGTGAGACAAAACTGCATTCGTCTCAGGACCATATGGCAGCGTGGAACCCTGCGCAGGAAGCACCAAAGGAAGAACCTGAGAGTGCACCCTGTGCAGAAACAGAACCGGATGCGCCGGAAGCGGCAGAACAGGAAACTGTACTGGCCGAGCCGGAACAGATGAACTTTGATCCGACGGCGGATCAGCCGGAACCGCTGCGCTATGTGGGCGAGGTGTTCAGAACATATATCCTTGCAGAACGCGGCGACGAGCTGTGCCTGATCGATAAACACGCTGCCCACGAGCGCCAGCTGTACGAAAAACTAGCCGCGAACTATGGCAATGTGCCCAGCCAGATGCTGCTGGAGCCTGCTGCCATCGACCTTGCTGCGGAGGAAAAGCAGGCCCTGCTGGATAACATTCCTCTGCTGGAAAATGCGGGCCTTGAGATCGCGGACTTTGGCGGCAATACCGTGGTGCTGCGCGCGGTGCCCGCAGATGTGGAGCCGCAGAATGCGGAAAGCCTGCTGGTGGAGATCGCAAATAAGCTGCTCAAGGGCGGCCATGATGCGCTGAACGAGCACACCGAGTGGGTGCTGCATTCTATCTCCTGCCGTGCAGCCATCAAGGCGGGGGACAAGTCCTCGCCGCAGGAACTGCTGGCGCTGGCCGAAAAGATCCTTTCCGGCGAGGTGCCGCCGTTCTGCCCGCATGGCCGCCCCTGCGTACTCAAATTGACCCGGAAGGAGCTGGAAAAGCAGTTTGGACGCATCGTATAAACATCCCGTGGTGGCCGTCGTCGGCCCTACCGCAACCGGGAAGACAGCGCTGGGCGTAGAACTTGCAAAACATTTTTCCGGCGAGGTCATCAGCTGTGATTCCATGCAGATTTATAAAGGTCTGGACATAGGCACGGCAAAGGTGACACCGGAGGAGACCTGCGGTATCCCGCATCACGGCGTGGATATCCTTACGCCGGACAAGGCTTTCAGCGTGGCAGACTTTACCGCCATGGCCGGAAAGCTGGAAGAAGAGATCTCTGCCCGGAAGAAGCTGCCCATCCTTGTGGGCGGCACAGGGCTGTATGTTCAGAGCTTTCTGTATGGGGTGCGCTTTACAGAGGAAAAAGCACCTGCCGGTCTGCGGGAGCAGCTGGCGGCGGAACTGGCTGCAAAAGGCGGTGCTGCCATGTACGAAGAACTGAAGCAGGCCGACCCGGAAGCTGCTGCGGCTATCCACCCGAACAATCAGGTGCGGGTGCTGCGCGCACTCGAACATTATCGTGCCACCGGCAAAAAGCTGAGCGAACAGAAGGCGGAGTCTCTCCCACCGGAGCGACCCTACCGCAGCCTGATCCTCGGTCTGGATTTCCCAGAGCGCGCGGTACTTTACCGCCGCATTGACCTGCGTGTGGACAAAATGCTGGAAGCGGGCCTTATAAAGGAAGCGGAGCATGTCTGGCAGAACCGGGAAAGCTTCCGCACGGCAGCGCAGGCCATCGGATACAAGGAGTTCTTTCCGTATTTTGAGCAGACGGCTCCACTGGAAGCCTGCACGGAAAAGCTCAAGCAGGCGTCCCGCAACTATGCCAAGCGCCAGTTGACCTGGTTCCGCCATATGGACGGTGTGGTTTGGCTGGATGCCGGTGCACCGGATGCAGTGCAGACTGCCATCCGCAAAACTAGCGAATTTTTAGCGAAAGGATGATCGATATGCCGGATGAGACCCAGAAGGAACGCCATGCGCCGCATGTGCTTACCACTCTGGCAGGCGTGCTGATCGCGTTTCTGCTGCTGGCAGCAATTTATGTGGTGTATCAGGCCGCACATATCCTGTTCCCGCAGAATGTTTATGAGACTGCGCTGCCTGCGGTCATTTCGGATACGGTGGAAGCCGACGGAGTTCTGCTGTTCGACGAAAGCTATGTGGCAGGCAGTGGAAACCTTGGATATCTTGCTGCCGACGGCGAGCGCGTTTCAGCGGGCACCGCAGTGGCAGAGGTGTACAGCAACGCTTCGCAGGCTTCGCTGCGCCTGCAGCTGAACCAGCTGAATGATCAGATCGACCTGCTGCAGAAATCGCAGAACACTTCTGCGCTGCAGCTGGATACCCTTTTAAAAGAACGTTCTTCTGCGCTGTATGACCTGCTGGATACGCTGGACGACAGCGATTATGAAGCGGTGGATGATGATGCCAATGCCTACCTGCTGGCCCAGAACAAGCTCTGGGTGGTAACGGGCGAAGCTGCAAACTTTACCGATCAGATCACTGCGCTGGTCCAGCAGTCCCAGAGCGTGCAGGCGCAGCTGGGCAGCCCGGCGCAGATCACTGCACCGCAGACCGGCTATTTTGTGCGCTCTTCCAGCAGCGGACGGCTCAATGCCAGTGCCGATGATATCCTTGCACTGAACGCACAGGAGCTGCAGGGCTATCTGCAGTCCGACCCAGTGTTGGCACTGGACGGCTGCGCCGGTAAGATCGTGGCAGGGTTCACATGGCGCTATGTGGGCGTGTGCACTGCAAAGCAGGGCGAAAAGCTGCTGGGTCAGAACGGCAAGCCGCTGAGCACAGCGGTGGAGATCAGCTTCCCGGGTCAGGTGGAGAACAGCCTCAAGGCCACCGTCACCGAGGTGGAGATCGATCAGGACAGCGGCCTTGCCCGCTTTGTGCTTGCCTGCAACTCCATCAACGGCGATGTGCTTTGCCTGAACCGGGCTGCAGCACGCATCTCGGTAGGAGAGCGCAGCGGCCTGCGGGTGCCTGCTGCGGCTGTGCACTATTTAAAAGAGGATGGCACCGAGGCACAAACGCAGGGCGAAAACTACATTCCCGGTGTGTACGTGAAACTTGGCAATATTGCCCGCTTCTGCCCGATCGACCCGGTGGACGCAGACCATCCCCTCATCACGGACGGCGATTACATCCTTGTTCTGCCCGAAGGGACCGAGGGCTCGGTCAGCAAGGTGAGGCTTTATGACGAAATAATCGTTTCCGGACAAAATTTGTATGATGGAAAGCTTTTGTAGTTATTGACATCTGAGGCAAAAAATCCGATAATAGATAAAGCTATTATTTGCATCTATTTGCAAAGAACGCCAGGCAGCGCCATGCTGCCCGAATGAAAGGAGCAGATTGTATGTCTTTGCTTGACAGCATTAAGAAAGGTCTGTTTGACCAGGAAGACGATTACGAGGATCAGTACATTGACGATGGCCCCCAGATGGTAAACAATAACAATGGCACCGGCCTTGGTGCTGACGACGAAAATGAAGAGCCTGTTGAGGGTGCCAAGAAGAACGGCAAGGTGGTCAACATCAATGCCACCACTCAGCTCAAGGTCGTTCTGGTCAAGCCTGAGCGTTTTGAGGATGCCAGTACCATTGCTGACCACCTGAACAACAAGCGCACCGTGGTGCTCAATCTGGAGTCCACCAATAAGGAAGTGTCCCGCCGTCTGGTGGATTTTCTGTCCGGTGTTGCATATGCAAACAATGGCCAGATCAAGCGCGTGGCCAACAGCACCTTCATCATCACTCCGTACAACGTGGATATCATGGGTGATCTGCTGGACGAGCTGGAGAACAATGGCGCGTTCTATTGATCCGCAGCCCAAGGCGGCGCGCGGGTTCATCCCTGCGCGTACCGATGAAGAACGCTATCTCATGCGCCATATCGAGGACTTGGCCCACACGGCCTTTTCCCGGGACATTGCGCGGTATTCGGCTTTCCTGAGTGACCGCGAGCAGGACTTGGCCCGCGCGGCACTGGGCCGTGCCGGTGTGCAGGAGGGCTTCCGGTTTGAGGGCGGCTGGCTGAATGCGGAGCGCAGGGTGCTCTGTATCGAGCCGGAGTACAGCTGCGGCGAAGCACCCATCTGCTGTGTGCGGCTGCAATGCCATGCACAGGCGGGGGCTGCGCTGCCCGCCCACAAGGATTATCTGGGCAGTCTGATGGGCCTTGAGCTGCGGCGCGAGGCGCTGGGAGATATCGTTCTGCCGGAGGATCAGCCGGGCACAGCTTATGTGTTTGCGCTGGAACCGGCAGCACAGCTGATCTGCCGGGAACTGTTTCAGGCTGGACACACGGAGCTGACCACGGAACTGCTGACGCTGGATGAGGTGCCGCAGTTTCCGCAGGCGGAGCGTGAGATGCACAGTGCAACGGTATCGTCCCTGCGGCTGGACGCTGTGCTGGCAGCTATGCTGCACTGCAGCCGAGGACAGGCTTCGGAACTGATTGAGGCGGGCAGGGTGGAGATCAACCACCTGCCGGCGGATAAACCTCATGCGCAGGTATATGAGGGCGATGTGTTCACGGTGCGCGGCAAGGGCCGCTTCAACCTGACTGCACTGCCCGGCAAAAGCAGAAAAGATCGGTCGATCATCGAATTTTTTCAATATTAAAAGCAACGGGAGGAAATGACTATGCTGACTCCGCAGGATGTCCGTTCTGTGCAATTTGAGAAAAACCTCCGCGGCTACCGCACAGAGGACGTAGACCGTTTTCTGGATAAGGTGGAAGAACAGCTGCGGGAAGACGATGCGCAGGCGGAACAGCTTCGCAAGCAGATTGCGGACCTGACTGCTGAAAACCAGAAGCTGCACGATGAACTGAAGAGCTTTGAGGCAGATGGTGAAATGCTCAAGAGCGCGCTGATCAATGCACAGCGCATGGGCGAAAATGTCATCCGCGAAGCAAACCAGAAAGCAGAAGAGATCATCCATCGTGCAAATCTGCGCGGTGATGATATCATCCGCGATGCCAACGAACTGCTGCAGAAGGCAAACGACCGTGCAGACGAGATCGAGAACGAAGCAAACGAGAAGCGCCTTGCAGAGGAACGCGAGTATGACCGCGTGCGTTTGGAAGTGACCCGCTTCAAGTCTGATGTGCTCAACCTGTACCGCAGCCATGTGGAGTCGCTGAGCCGTCTGCCGGAGTTCCAGAAGGAAACGGCTGCACAGGATGCCGAACAGGCAGAGCCTGCTGCAGAGGAAAGTGAGCCTGCCGCTGCAGCCCAGCCGCAGGCAGCGGACGTGCAGGAGCCGGAAGCAGAGCCTGCACAGCCCGCACAGGAAGATGCAGAACCTGCTGCCGTTGTTGAAAATGACGACGACAAGGCAGCTGACAGCAGCGAGGATTTCTGGGCAAAGGATGAGAGCCAGCTCAAGCTGGACCCGCCGCCCGCGCCTCCTGCTGATTTTAAGCCGGACGAGCCGGACTACGATGCTTTTCAGGGCGTCAAGTTCAGCGAGTAAGGCAACCCCATAAGGAAATATAGAGGAGAGTGTAAACCATTGGCTAAGAACAAATCGCAGTACGATAGTACTCTGAACCTGCCCAAGACCCTGTTTGAAATGCGTGCCGGCCTGCCCAAGAAGGAGCCGGTCATGCTGAAGGATTGGGACGACAACGACCTGTACAATCAGCTCATGAAGCACAACGAGGGCAAGCCGCAGTTCATCCTGCACGACGGCCCTCCGTACGCAAACGGTAATATCCACATGGGTACTGCCCTGAACAAGATCATCAAGGATATCATTATCCGCGATAAAAACATGGAGGGTTTCCAGGCTCCCTATGTGCCCGGCTTTGATACCCACGGCCTGCCAATCGAGCTGAAGGCTCTGTCCTCCGTCGGTGATAAGAAGAAGGACATTTCCAAGCTGGAACTGCGCCAGATCTGCGAAAAGTTTGCTACTGAGCACATCGATATCATGAGCGACCAGTTCAAGCGTCTGGGCGTTATCGGCGATTTCGAGCATCCGTATCTGACCCTGAAGCCTGAGTTCGAGGCACGCCAGATCGAGATTTTTGGCGAGATGGCAAAGAAGGGCTACATCTACAAGGGCCTGAAGCCCGTGTACTGGTGCCCGGACTGCCGCACGGCTCTGGCAGAGGCCGAGATCGAGTACGGCGAGGACGACTGCGATTCCATCTTCGTGCGTTTCCACGTCTCTCAGGACCCCAACGGTGTGCTGGCAAAGCACGGCATCCCGATGGACAAGACCTACTTCGTCATCTGGACCACCACCACTTGGACTCTGCCCGCTAACGAGGCGATCTGCCTGAACGGCCAGTTCGAGTACTCCTTCGTCAAGATCGGCGATGAGTTCCACATCATGGCCACCGAACTGGTCAAGAGCGTCATGGATGCCTGCCACATCGAGAACTACGAGATCGTGGGTGAGCCGGTCCCCGGTACCGAGTTCGAGCTGATGCGCTACAACCACGTCTACCTGCCCAAGGAGGGCTGGGTCATTCTGGGCGATCACGTCACGCTGGAAAGCGGTTCCGGCTGTGTCCATACCGCAGGCGGCCACGGCGTGGACGACTTCAACGTCTGCCAGAAGTATCCGCAGGTGCCCATCACCGTCCCCGTGGACGATGGCGGCTATCTGACCGAACTGGCCGGTAAGTATGCAGGTCAGCGCGTGTGGGCTGCCAACAAGACCATTCTGGCCGATTTGACCGAGTCCGGTGCTGTCATGGGTCAGGTGCACATCAAGCATCAGTACCCGCACTGCTGGCGTTGCCATCACCCCATCATCTTCCGTGCAACGGAACAGTGGTTCTGCTCCATCGCAAAGTTCCGCGAGGATGTCTACAAGGCCATCGACACCGTTACCTGGATGCCGGATTGGGGCCATGACCGCATGAAGGGCATGGTGCGCGACCGCAACGACTGGTGCATCAGCCGCCAGCGCACCTGGGGCGTGCCCATCCCCGCATTCTATTGCAAGAAGTGCGGCACCTACCACATCACCGATGCCACCATCAAGGCTGTCAGCGACCTGTTCCGCAAGGAAGGTTCCGATGCATGGTATAAGTACGAAGCCGAGCAGATCATCCCTGCAGGCGAAGTGTGCGAAAAGTGCGGTGCTTCTGAGTGGACCAAGGACACCGACATCATGGACGTCTGGTTCGACTCCGGCTCCACCCACGCCGCTGTGCTGGAGGAGCGCCCCGAGCTGCGCTTCCCGGCTGATATGTATATGGAAGGCGGCGACCAGTTCCGCGGCTGGTTCCAGTCCAGCCTGCTGACCAGCGTTGCAAGCAAGGGCTGCGCACCCTATAAGTCTGTTCTGTGCCACGGCTGGGTCGTGGATGAGCAGGGCAAGCAGATGCACAAGAGCGCCGGCAACGGCGTGGAGCCCAGCGAGATCATCAAGGACTACGGCGCTGATATCATCCGTCTGTGGGTGGCTTCTTCCGACTACACCGTGGATGTGCGTGCCGGCAAGAACATCTTCAAGCAGCTGAGTGAGGCTTACCGCAAGATCCGCAACACCGCCCGCTTCATTCTGGGCAATCTGGATGGCTTTGATCCCAACACCGACTGTGTGGCTGATGATCAGCTGCAGGAGATCGACCGCTGGGCACTGGCTGCTCTGGATGACCTGATGGTCAATACCAGCGCAGGCTACGCTGTGTATGACTTCAACAAGGTCTATCATGCAGTGTACAACTTCTGCGTTGTTGCAATGTCCAACTTCTATCTGGATGTGACCAAGGATCGCCTGTACTGCACCAACGGCGCAGGCCGCAAGGCTGCTCAGACCACTATGTACAAGATCCTTGTGGCTCTGGACAAGATCATTGCTCCTATCCTGTGCTTCACCAGTCAGGAGATCTGGGACTTCATGCCCAAGACCGAGGGCATGAACAAGTATGTTGTCTTTGAGGAGATGCCCAAGGCCGGCCAGTATGCCGCCGATGATGCCTTCAAGGCAAAGTGGGCACAGCTGATCGCCGTCCGTGATGAGGTGAAGAAGGTTCTGGAGCAGGCCCGTGCCGAAAAGGTCATCGGTGCTTCTCTGGAGGCTGCCGTCACCCTGTACTGCAATGATGCTGTGTACGGCCTGCTCAACAGCATCCCCATGGACGAGTTGGCCGACCTGATGATTGTCTCTCAGGTAGAGCTGGTCAAGGGCGAAGGCGGCGCTGCAAGTGCTGTCGAGGGCCTGGGCGTTGCTGCTGCACATGCCACCGGCGAAAAGTGCGAGCGCTGCTGGAAGTATTCTTCTTCCATCGGCAGCCATGCCGCACATCCCACCCTGTGCGCACGCTGCGCCAGCGTTGTGGAAGCCTAAGCGTTCCGCATAAAACAATGTTTTAAAGGGCGGCGCTCCCTTATACCGGGGAGCGCCGTTTTTTATACTGAATGATTTTGGGAGTATCCTATGGCATTTGTTGTTTTTAATCTGCTCGCGGCTGCGGCACTCATTGGCATCGATCAGGCCATCAAGCTGTGGGCCACCAATGTGCTGCAGCCCATTGGTGCAATGCCGCTGATCCCCCATGTGGTGGAGCTGCGGTTCGTGCTCAACCCGGGCATGGCGTTCAGCCTGCTCAGCGGCAAGCAGCTGTTCCTCATCATCGCTACCAGCATAGCGCTGATCTTTGTGGCCTATGGGCTGTTCTTCCGCAGCCGCGGCAAATACCTGCAGCAGGCTGCGCTGCTGCTGATCCTTGCCGGCGGCATCGGCAACCTGATCGACCGTGTGCTCAACGGCGAGGTGGTGGACTACATCAATCTGCTGTTCATGCAGTTTGCGGTGTTCAATTTTGCGGATATCTGCGTGTGTGTGGGCGTGGGCCTTTGGGTGCTGGTAATTTTTCTGGAAGAGCTGCACGCTGAGAACGGGCAGTCCCCGAAGGAGCAGTGAGCCATGGAACAGCGTGAATTTGTGGTGGAGCAGGAGACGGCAGGCCAGCGCATCGACCGCTTCCTGAGCGGCGAGGACACCGGCCTTTCCCGGTCTGCTCTGCAGGCGCTGGTGGCCGACGGTCATGTGTTGTGCAACGGCAGGCTGGTTGCCAAAAGCCTGAAGCTCAAGGCGGGCGACACCATCGTTTTGGAAATTCCGGACGCAAAGCCCATTGAGGCCGTGCCGCAGGACATCCCGCTGGAAATCGTCTATGAGGACGAGCATCTGCTGGTGGTCAACAAGCCCAAAGGCATGGTGGTGCACCCGGCTCCCGGCAACCCGGACGGCACGCTGGTGAACGCGCTGCTGTGGCACTGCAAGGGAAGTCTGTCCGGTATCGGCGGCGAGATTCGCCCCGGCATCGTGCACCGCATCGATAAGGACACCAGCGGACTGCTGGTGGTGGCAAAGGACGATGCAACGCACATCGGCCTTTCCCAGCAGATGGCGGTGCACAGTGTGGAGCGCGCGTATCGCACCATCGTGTACGGCGGCTTTGCACAAGATGAGGGCTTTGTGGAAAGCAATCTGGGCCGCAGCAAGACCGACCGCAAAAAGATGGCGGTCTACCCGGCCAGTGAGCCGCACACCAAATATGCCTATACCGGCTATCAGGTGCTGGAACGGCTGAACAACTTTACCATGCTGGAATGCCGCCTGAAGACCGGCCGCACCCATCAGATCCGCGTGCACATGGCATCCATCCAGCACCCGGTGGCGGGCGACCCGGTGTATGGCCCGCACAATTGCATCACCAGCCTGCACGGCCAGTGCCTGCACGCCAAAACGCTGGGCTTTGTGCACCCGATCACCGGCGAACATCTGCGGTTCGATTCGGAATTGCCGGAATACTTCACTCATTTTCTTGCAACGCTCAGGAGGGGAACGGTATGAACCATCTTTCTTCAACGCTTGTACTGTGTGATCTGGACCATCTGCTTTTGGGTGCCGACGGCAACCTGACGCAGGTGGTGCGGGATGTGCTGCAGCTGTTCGTCCGCCGCGGCGGACGTTTTACGGTGTTTTCCCAGCGCACGCCGCGGGCAGTGCGGTCCATTCTGGGCAGTGTGCGGCTCAGCGCTCCTGCGCTGGTGTGCGGCGGTGCCATGGCCTACCATTTTGCCGATGGCACCCGCCAGCCGCTGTGCACCTTTGCCGGGCAGGATGCCGACCTGTTCGCCCGCCTGCCGGTGGCAGAGGGCGTGGGCATTGCCCTGCAGATGACCGACGGTACTACCCGCGTGCTGCGCATGAGCGAGGCATTGGAGCGTCATCTGCGGCAGGAATGGACCCCTTATCTGCTGGCAAACGCGGCAGATATCAAGGGGGAAGAAGTGCTGCGGGTGCTGCTGTATCAGGACAGCAAGGCAGTGCCCATGATCTCGCTACTGGAAAAATCTCTGGGCGACCGCACAGCGGTGCTGCTGGGCGAGCGTGCCGCAGCGGATACGCTGATCCTGACCCCCAGAACCGTCTCCGGCCGTGAAATGCTGGATGCCGTGTGTATGCCGGTGGGCATCGACCCGGAAGATGTGCTGGTACTTGCCGGAGGGCTGTCTATGCTGGACATGGTGCGCGCTTCCAGCCAGAGCACCGCAGCTGCGGATGCCCCGGCTGAGCTGCGTCTTGCTGCCCAAAAGGTCACTTTGACCGATGCTGCGGCAGGTTCTGCAGTGGAAGTGCTGTACCGTATGGTGCGGGATGCTGAAAATTTGGCGTAAAATTTGTGCAAGGCTTCTGCAAATTCTTTCGCAGAAGCCTTTCTTTTTGGAGGAAAGTCAGGTACAATGAGAGAAACGCATCTTCTGGTCCTGCAAAAGAAGGAAAAACTCTTTCTTGCGCTGTCGCTGGCGGCGGTGGTTTTGTGCACAGTGCTGGCCTTTGGCTTTGCCGTGCCGCTGCAGGCTGCCGAACCGCAGGTCCTGCCGGATACGACCGGGCTGGAACAGTATGTGCTGGTGGATCTGAACACTGCTGATCTCTCTGCGCTGTGCACACTGCCGGGCGTAGGGGAAAAGCGCGCACAGACGATTCTGGATTACCGGACGCAGAATGGCCCGTTTGAACGGGTAGAAGATGCAGCCAATGTTCCGGGCCTGACACAGACCATTGTGGATTCCTGGGCAGGAATGGCAACCGTGAGCTGAGCCGCAGCCGGCGGCCCGGCGCAGCAAAAAGGGGAATGATTATGAGTGACGATACCATTTTTATCAACCGGGAACTGAGCTGGCTGGATTTCAACCGGCGCGTTCTTGCGCTGGGCAAAGATAAAAATGTTCCGCTTGCAGAGCGGGTCAAATTTCTTGCAATCTACGGCTCCAATTTGGACGAGTTTTTTATGGTGCGTGTGGGTTCTCTGCAGGAGCGCGCCAATCTGGAACAGGAACAGGGCAAAAAGGTCAAGAGGGAAAACAAGACCAACATGTCCGCGGCGGAACAGCTGACTGCCATCATGCCCAAAACGGCACAGCTGCAGGAGGAGTGCGATAAATACTACGCAAAGGCGCTGGAAGCACTGGCGGAGTGCGGCTGGCGCAAGGTGGATCTTGACCACTTGTCCAAGGAGGACGAGCACTTCTGGAAGAAGTACTTCCAAACGGAGCTGTTCCCCATCCTCAGCCCGCAGATCGTGGATAACCGCCATCCGTTCCCATTCCTGCGCAATAAGGAGATTTACCTTGGCGTTCTGCTCAAGGAAAAACACCCGGCAGGGCAGAGCCTTGGCATCATTCCCATTTCCAGCCAGATGGAACGGATGCACGTTGTAAAAAAAGACGGCGAAACGCAGTTTGCACTTACCGAAGAGCTGGTGCTGCACTTTGCGGCCAGCATCTTTGGCAAAGAGACGATTCAGGAAAAATGCCTTTTCCGCGTTACCCGCAATGCGGATATCGACGTAAAAGAGGGCATGATGGATCATGATATCGACTACCGCGAGATCATGACCGAGCTGCTCAAGCGCCGCCGCAAGCTGGCTGCGGTGCGTCTGCAGATCACGCCTGCCCCGGCCCCGGAGGTAGAACGCCTGCTGTGCAACCGTCTGCTGCTCACCCATAAACGGGTGTTCGAGCAGAAAAGCCCGCTGGATCTGAGCTTTTTCTACAAGCTCACCGGCCGCATGGAAGCGGAGGGGCGGCCGGAACTGTTCTACCCGGCTGCACGGCCCATGCTGCCGCCGCCGGACTACGACCTTGCCGCTGAGGTGCAGAAGCACGATGTGCTGCTCAGCTACCCGTACCAGTCCATCCGGCCCTTCATTGCCATGCTCAAAAAGGCTGCCCATGATCCTGAGGTCATTTCCATCAAAATGACACTGTACCGTATGGCGCGGGAGTCCCAGATCGTGCAGGCGCTGATGGAAGCCGCTGAGAACGGCAAAGAGGTGGTGGCGCTGGTGGAGCTGCGCGCCCGCTTTGACGAGCAGAACAATATCGACTGGTCGAAGCAGCTGGAAAGCGCAGGCTGTACGGTCATTTATGGCTTTGATGATTACAAAGTGCACTCCAAGCTGACCCTTATCACCAAAAAGAGCAAAGAGGGCTACTCTTATATCACCCAGATTGGCACCGGCAACTACAACGAAAAGACCAGTGAGCTTTACACGGACTACTCCTTCATTACGGCAGACCATGGCATTGGCGAGGAAGCTTCCAATGTGTTCCAGAACCTTGCCGTGCAGAAGCTGACTGAGGAGAGCGACCGGATGCTGGTAGCACCGCTACGCTTCAAGAGCGTATTGCTGGAAGAGATGGATCGTGTCATTGCTGCCGCCCACATGGGCCGTCCGGCATCCATGATCCTGAAAAACAATTCCATCAGCGACCGGGATATCATCCTGAAGCTGCAGGAAGCCAGCTGTGCCGGTGTGCGCATTGATATGATCGTGCGCGGCATCTGTTGTGTGCGCGCCGGCGTGCCCGGCAAGACGGAGAACCTGCATATCCGCAGCCTTGTGGGTCGTTATCTGGAGCATGGCCGCATTTACAGCTTCTTCGATGGTGCACATACCCGCATCTATATTGCATCCGGCGATTTCCTCACCCGCAACACCGAGTGCCGCGTGGAGGTGGGCGTGCGCGTGGAGGATCCCGTGCTGGTGCGGAAGCTTACCGACATTCTGCAGCTGCAGCTGCGGGATAACGTCAATGCCCGCGAGATGCGCCCGGACGGCAGCTACCAGAAGGTAAAGCCCGCTGAGGGCGAAGCACTGGTGAACGGCCAGATGGGCATGTATGAGCTGTTGAAAAATGACTGGACGCAGCCGGAGCCTTGGAGGCTTTCTGCCGCTGCGCAGGAAAAACAGCCTGAACCTTCTGCCGAAGCAGGAAAGCCAGAACCTGCGAAAACGGAAGTAGCTCCCGCTGCAAAACAGGCAGAAGCTTCTCACCCGGAATCTGCTGCGGCACCGGAAAGCGGCGACCGCTTTGACCAGCTGGAACAGATGGTCAATCATAAAAAGCGTACAGAGCCGCAGCCTGCCCCTGCAGCCAAGCCGATAAAGCCGGTGGTGGTGGAGACACCCGCCCCCAGAAGCCGCCTGAAACGGATTTTGGATTTCTTCAGGTTACGCAGATAATATTTGCAAGACCCGACAGAGCAAACCCTCTGCCGGGTCTTTTTGCGTGTTTGCCTGCATAAATAAAAAGCAAACGGAAGGCGGGAGGCAGAAGGTGCGGGCAAAGCGATGGGGACGAGCCGGGCACGGCAGGGAGCAGCCCAGACGGAGGGTGATTTTTCTGGCAGTTTTAGCCGGACTGTTGGTGTGCGTGGTGCTTCCGGTGAGGGCGCAGAAAAAAACGGGGAAGCTCTGTTTCCCGCTGGACACCACACAGTACCGTGTTTCGGACGGATACGGCTGGCGGCAGGATCCTTTTACCGGGGAAAGGACGTTCCATAAGGGCATTGATCTTGCCTGTGCAGAGGGAACAGACGTGATTGCTGCGGAAGGCGGTGCGGTGGTGCAGGCATACTGCAGCACAAGCTATGGCACCTGTCTGCGTGTTCTCCATACAGATGGCAGCGAGTCACTTTATGCCCATTTGCAGTACGCCTATGTCCGCCCGGGCGAGGTGGTGGAAACAGGGCAGCTGCTGGGCGCAGCAGGGCGCAGCGGGCGCGCTACGGGAGCACACCTGCATTTTGAACTGTACCGGAAGGGAACAGCCTGTGACCCAGCGGATGCGCTGGGCCTTTCCTCATGAAGCTGCATGATTCCCGGCAGCTGGGGCCGCTGGTGTTCCGCGACCCGCTGCTTTTGTGTAGCGCACTGTATTTTCTGCTCTACTTTGATGCAAGCGGCTTTCTGCGGCTGGGGCTGCTGGCGGCGTTCCTGCACGAGTGCGGGCACATTCTGGTGTATTGTGCGCTGCTGCGCCGATTTCCGGTCATTGAGGTGACCATGACTGGCTTTTGTATGCGGATGGACGCTCCGGCCCGGGGCCTTTCACCGGGGCAGCTCTTCTGGCTGGCTGCTGTAGGCCCGGCGGTCAATTTCATGCTGGCAGGCATCTGGGCACTGCGGCTGGAACAGGAACTGACCATCCGCGGCAGTGCCTTCTGGGCGGCAAATCTGCTGACCGGGGGATTCAATCTGCTGCCTGTTCCACCGCTGGATGGGGCGCAGCTGGCATCCTGCCTGTGCGAAATGCGGCGTGCAGGCAAAAAGTTTAAGGGAAATGATTGAAAAAACAGCTCATTTCGGGTACAATAAAATGACGTGTAAAAATGGACTGTTTATTGGAGGACTCGATGTTTGATCCAAAACTGAAAGAAGCACTGGGACGGGTACAGAAGCCCGGCCGTTATACCGGCGGAGAACCCGGCAGTGTATATAAGGACAAAGAAAAAGTGGATGTCCGCTTTGCGTTCTGCTTTCCGGACACCTATGAGGTAGGTATGTCCTTCCTCGGCGAAAAGATCCTGTATGAGCTGCTCAACAGCCACGAAAACTGGTGGTGCGAGCGTGCTTTTATGCCGTGGCTGGATATGAAGGCCGAGATGGAGCGTCTTGGTCTGCCGCTCTACACCATGGAGAGCAAGGATCCGCTCACCGCTTTTGATGCAGTGGGCTTCACCCTGCAGTACGAGCTTTCCTATACCAATATTCTGGCTATGCTGGATCTGGCGGGCATCCCGTTCTATTCCAAGGATCGCGATGAAAGCTGGCCGCTGATCGTGGCGGGTGGCCCCTGCGCCTGCAACGCGGAACCCATTGCGGATTTTTTTGATGTGGTCCAGCTGGGTGAGGGCGAAAACCAGCTGCCCGGCATCTGCGCCGAGATCGAAAAGGCCAAGAAGGAGGGCGGCGTTTCCAAAAAGGAACTGCTGCAGCGCATTGCAAAGATCCCCGGCGTCTATATCCCGGCGTTCTACGATGTGGAGTATTACGAAGATGGCCGGGTCAAGGCCATCACCCCCAATGAGCCGGGCATCCCGGCGCGCATCACCAAGGCCATCATCAAGGACCTGAACGAGTTTGCCCCGCCCACGAATTTCGTGGTGCCCATGGTGGGTGCCATTCAGGACCGCGCCAGCATCGAGGTGCTGCGCGGCTGTGTGCGTGGCTGCCGTTTCTGTCAGGCGGGCTTTCTGTACCGTCCCATGCGCCAGCGTGACGCGGGCCTTCTGAACAGGGCGGCGCAGGAGCTGTGCGCTAACACCGGCTATGAAGAACTGAGCCTTTCCAGCCTGTCCACCTCTGACCACGGGCAGCTGGAAGAGCTGCTGGACGATCTGAACGAGTGGGCACCCAAGGAGCATGTGAGTCTGTCGCTGCCTTCGCTGCGCGTGGACAACTTCTCCCAGAGCCTCATTGAAAAGACCACCAAGGTGCGCAAGAGCGGCCTGACCTTCGCCGCCGAAGCCGGCACCCAGCGCCTGCGCAACGTCATCAACAAGAATGTCACATGGGATGAGATCGAAAAGACCTGCACCATTGCATTCAACGCGGGCTACACCTCGGTCAAGCTCTACTTCATGATGGGCCTGCCCACTGAGACCATGGAGGACATTGAGGGCATCGCAGAGACGGCGCAGAAGGTGGTAGACCTCTATTATTCGCTGCCCAAGCGCGGCAAGGGCAAGGGTGTACAGGTGACCATCAGCTGTGCCTGCTTTGTGCCCAAGCCCCATACGCCGTTTGAGTTCGTGCCCATGGACACCGAAGAAATGCTGCGCGCCAAGCAGAAGCACCTGCTGGAAAGTGTGCGCAGCCGCAAGATCAAGGTCAACTACCACGACAGCACCACCAGCTTTCTGGAGGGCGTGTTCGCCAAGGGCGACCGCCGCCTTGCCCCGGTCATTGTGGAAGCCTACAAGCGCGGCTGCTACTTCGACGGCTGGGAGGAGTGCTTCAAGTACGACACATGGCTGCAGACCTTTGCTGATCTGGGCATCGACCCGGCATTTTACTGTCAGCGCCCCATTGGTCTGGACGAGGTAACGCCCTGGTCCCATATGGACTACGGTGTTACCCACGAATATCTGGTACGGGAGTACCAAAAGGCTCTTACCGCCCAGACCACCCAGCCCTGCAACCGTGCCTGCCACGGCTGCGGTGCAAATCACCTGTTAGGAGGTCCCTGCTTTGATTACAGTCAGAATCTCGTTTGAGAAAAAGAATGAGGCCTCCTACATCTCCCTGCTGGACCTGCAGCGGGTGATGCAGCGGGTGCTCAAGCGCAGCGGCCTGCCGGTGTGGCATACGCTGGGTTTCAATCCCCATATCTACATGACCTTTGCCTGCCCGCTTTCTCTGGGGCAGGAGAGCGAGTGCGAGTGCGTGGACGTCAAGACCGAAGCGGAAGCTCCGGATTTTGAGCAGTGGAAAGCGGCCCTCAATGCCATCATGCCCGCAGGCATCGTGATCACGCACGTTGGCCCGGTGCAGATGAAGGCGGACCTCATTGCCTACGCATGCTATCGCGTCACCTACCCGGCGGCAGCGGCTGCGGCGCTGGATCAGTACAACGCGCTGGAAAGCGCCCCGGTGGAAAAGCACGGCAAAAAGGGCAACAAGATCATTGAGCTGAAGGAACATCTGCCCAAGGTGGAGTACACCACGGAGGGGGACAGCCTGCACATTGAGCTGTGCCTGCCCGCTGCGCAGGAGCTGAACCTGAACCCCTCGCTGCTCACCGGCTTTCTGGAAGAAAAATTCGGCCTGCCTGCCGTCAGCGCCAACATCCTGCGCAAAAAGTTTTTGACGGCAGATAAGCAGCAGTTTGTCTGATCGGAGCGTGAAAGACTGTCTGTTGGGCAAAACAGAAAATTTTTGCATTTATTTTGGTCAGAACGCTTGCATTTACGCAGGTTTTGTGATATCCTATTTAGGCGTTAGTGTCCGCTGAGACCACAGCGGGGTTAATGACAATATCATTAAACGGGCGGTCCTCTGACGGCAAAGTGCCGTGTATGAACGTCTAAAAACAAATGGAGGATTCAAAAATGGACGCACTGAAGATTATTTCTGAAGGCAGCATCAAGGCTGAAAAGCCCCAGTTCAACGTTGGCGATACCGTCCGCGTTGATGTTCGTATCAAGGAAGGCGACCGTGAGCGCATTCAGGCCTTTGAGGGCACTGTGATCGCAAAGAAGCACGGCGGCGTTGCTGAGACCTTCACCGTTCGCCGCGTTGCTTACGGTGTTGGCATCGAGCGTGTCTTCCCCATCAACAGCCCCTTCGTTGAGAAGGTCACCGTTGTCCGCAAGGGCAAGGTCCGCCGCGCAAAGCTGTTCTACCTGCGTGGTCGTACGGGCAAGGCTGCCAAGGTCAAGAGCGATATTTGATCATCCCCGATTTGAAACGGGAGAAAAGGGACAACCTTGTTGTCCCTTTTTTCTTTATCAAAATTTCGGAAAAAATGCGGCTTTTTGCAGGCACCGTTCTTGCGAAGAGCCTGTCGGCTGCGGTATAATCGGGTCAGCAGTGTAAAACCAGAAGGTGAGGTGTACCGGATATGGAAAAACAGGAACAGGCAAAGCCCGTGCGTGGGCAGAACCTGCTGGAATGGTACGAGGCATTGATCTCGGCAGCGCTGGTGCTGGTGCTGATCTTTTCGTTTTTCTTCCGCATCATTCAGGTGGACGGCAGCTCCATGGTGCCCACACTGGTGAACGGTGATAAGCTCATCGTGTGGGGAGCAGGCTATACACCGCAGCGTGGTGACGTGGTCATTGTGGACAGCTATACCTCCTACGGAAAGCCGCTGGTCAAGCGTGTCATCGCCAAAGGTGGCGATACGGTCTCCATCGATTATGCGACCGGCACCGTGGCGGTGAACGGCGAGGTCTTGCAGGAGGACTACATTGCAGAGCCTACTTATCTTGGCTATGATGTAACTTTCCCGTATACTGTGCCGGAGGGCACGGTGTTCGTGATGGGCGACAACCGCAACCAGTCGCTGGACAGCCGCTCCACCTATGTCGGCTGCATCGACGAACGGGATATTCTGGGCAAGGTGCTTGTGTGCTTTATGCCCTTTACAGATTTTGGGGTGGTAAAATGAACGAAATGGATACTCGCTTTGCAAACCAGTACAATATTCAGTGGTTCCCGGGCCACATGACCAAGACTCTGCGCATGATGGAGCAGGAGATCCAGCACGTGGATGCCAGCCTTGTGCTGCTGGATGCCCGCATCCCGCTTTCCAGCCTGAACCCGGAGATCGAGCGCATCACGGCCCGCAAGCCGAAACTATACGCGCTGAACAAGGCCGATCTGGCAGACCCGGCTGTAACGGAAGAGTGGATCAAGTATTTCCGTGCGGCAGATGCCGGCTGTGTGGCCATCAGCGCCAAGCAGAAGGGCGGTGCCAATGCGGTAAAGGCTGCCATTGAAAAAGAACTGGCGGGCCTGCTGGAACGCCGCCAGAACCGCGGCATGGGCGGTGCCAAGACGCAGGTGATGCTGTGCGGCATCCCCAATGTGGGCAAATCCACCTTCATCAACACCTTTGCAGGCTCTGCCCGCGCCAAAGCGGCAGACCGCCCGGGCGTGACCAAGGGCAAGCAGTGGGTCAGCACCGACAAATTTGATCTGCTGGATATGCCAGGCGTACTGTGGAAGAAGTTTGACTCCAAGACCATTGCGTCCAATCTGGCCTTTATCGGCTCCATCAAGGATGATATTCTGGATGTGGAAGAGCTGGCCATGAACCTGCTGGACGAGGTGCGCCGCAACTACCCCGACCTTGTGGCCCAGCGCTACAAGCTGGATGCCGAAACGCTGGCCCTGCCGCCCTACGAGCTGATGGAAGCCATCGGCCGCAAGCGCGGTCTGCTGGTGCGCGGCGGCGAGGTGAACACCGAGCGCTGCGCCATTATGCTGGTGGACGAGTTCCGCGCCTGCAAGTGGGGCCGCATCTCGCTGGAGCGTCCGCCGCAGCGGGATGATCTGGCTGATTTTGCCGAGGAGGATGACGAATGAAGCGCCGTTCCGACGAGGAGATCTCGGCTCCGTTGTATGAGTACGATGCCGCTGTACGCAGTCAGTACGGCTGCTTTGCAGGCGTGGACGAAGCCGGACGCGGCCCTCTGTGCGGCCCGGTGTGCGTAGCGGCCTGTATTCTGGACCCGGAGAATCCGGTCTTTGGCATCAACGACTCCAAAAAGCTTACCGAGAAAAAGCGGGAAGCTCTGTTTGATGAGATCATTGAAAAGGCGTTGGCCTACAAAATTGTTTTTGTGGGGCCGGAGATCATCGACCGGAACAACATCCTCAACGCCACCATGGGCGGCATGAAGCAGGCCGTGGAAGAGCTGGACATCGCGCCGAACCTCGTGCTGGTGGACGGCAACCGCACTCCGGCGGGTTTGCAGATCCCGGCACAGCCGGTGGTCAAGGGCGATGCCACCAGTGCCAGCATCGGCGCAGCATCCGTCCTTGCCAAGGTCAGCCGTGACCGCTATATGCTGGAACTGGACAGACAGTATCCGCAGTATCAGCTGGCAAAGCACAAGGGTTACCCGACCAAGCTCCACTATGAGCTGATTGCCCAGTACGGCATCCAGCCGTTCTACCGCCGCAGCTTCCTCAAAAAGCAGGGCTACTGGCCGGAGAACGGAAAGTGAACCGCGCCGAGACAGGGCGCAGGGGAGAAGCTGCTGCGGCCCGCTGGTATCAGAAGCAGGGCTGCAGGCTGCTGGCACACAACTTCCACACCCGGATGGGTGAGCTGGATGTTGTGGTGCAGGAGCCGGATGGGACCATTGTCATCTGTGAGGTCAAGACCCGTGCGGAAGGCTCTCTGGCCAGCCCGGCAGAAGCGGTGGACCGGCCCAAACAGCGCCGCCTGATCCGTGCAGCACAGTATTATCTGCAGCAGAACGGCCTGAGCGATGCACCGGTGCGATTTGACGTGGCAGAAGTGTTCCCTCTTGACAGCGGGCGCTGGATGGTACATATTATAAGGGGCGCTTTTCTCACGTAAAGCAACGGCCCCGGTGGGAAAATGTACGGGCAGAGGGCTTCTCTGCCACAGCAGAAGAGCGTGCTTTGCACGTTCTACGGCGAAAAAGGAGCGACAACAATGCAGTTTTTTAGTACCAGAGACCAAAACCGCAAAGTGACTTCCTCGGAAGCGATCGCACAGGGCCTGTCCAACGAGGGCGGTCTGTTTGTACCGGAAAGCTTTCCGCAGGTGGATGTGAAGGCACTGTGCGAGCTGGACTACCCGGCCATGGCAGCTGCCGTCATCAAAGAATATCTGACCGACTACTCGCAGGATTTCCTGACCGAAGCTGCCCACAAGACCTACGGAGAGACCTTTGGCGGCAAGGCAGGCTATCTTGCCCCGGTGGAAGGGGACACCTATGCCTTAGAGCTGTGGCATGGCCCTACCTGTGCATTCAAGGATTATGCTCTGCAGCTGATGCCGAAGCTTCTGGTGGAAGCCAAAAAGAATCTGGGCCGCACGGAAAAGACCCTGATCCTTGTGGCGACCAGCGGCGATACCGGCAAGGCAGCTCTGGACGGCTACCATGATATCCCGGGCGTGGAGATCGCAGTGTTCTATCCCACGGGCGGCACCAGCGAGATCCAGCGCCTGCAGATGGCAACGCAGGAGGGTGCCAACGTGGCAGTGTACGCTGTGCGCGGCAACTTTGATGATGCACAGACCGGTGTGAAGAAGGTCTTTGGTGACACTGCCATTGCAGCAGAGCTTGCCAAGCGGAACATCCGCCTGTCCAGCGCCAACTCCATCAACTGGGGCCGTCTGGTGCCGCAGATCGTCTATTACTTTGCCGCCTATGCCCAGCTGCTCAAGGCGGGCAGGATCACCTTCGGCGATGAAGTGGACTTCTGCGTACCCACCGGCAACTTCGGCGACATTCTGGCAGGCTACTATGCAAAGCGCATGGGCCTGCCCGTGGGCAAGCTGGTCTGCGCTTCCAATGAGAACAACGTGCTGACCGATTTCCTCACCACTGGCACCTACGCCGCAAAGCGGGAGTTCTTCAAGACCACCTCGCCCAGCATGGACATTCTCGTGTCCTCGAACCTCGAGCGCCTTCTGTACCATGTCACCGGCAGTGATGCCGAGGTGGCGGGCCTGATGAAGAGCCTTGCCGAGACCGGCAGCTATACTGTGCGTCCGGAGACGCTGGCTGCCATTCAGGAGAACTTCTCCTGCGGCTGGAGCAGTGAGGAAGAAGTGGCAGGGGAGATCCGTGTCCGCTACGAGAAGGACAATTACCTGTGTGATACCCACACCGCCGTTGCGTTCCATGTGGCAGCGCAGAAAAAGCGCGAGGGCGTGCCCATGGTGGTGCTGTCCACCGCGTCTCCCTTCAAGTTCCCGCGCAGTGTGCTGGAAGCACTGGGCCGCACCGCCCCGGAAAATGATTTTGAAGCAATGCAGCAGCTGGAAGCAGCTACCGCGCATACCGCACCGGCAAGCCTTGCCGCGCTGCGCCAGAAGCCGGAGCGCTTTAACACCGTGATCGATCCTGCGCAGATCGCCGAGGTGGCGCTGGGCTATCAGGAATAACACATCCTGCTGCATTTAGAACAGGAGAAAAAACATGGCACTTTTTGTGCTTGGCGATACCCACCTTTCTCTGGGTGCTTCCAAGCCGATGGATATTTTTCCCGGCTGGAATGATTATGTGGAGCGCCTTGAGAAAAACTGGCGCAAGCTCATCAAACCAGAGGATACCATTGTATTGGCGGGCGATATCAGCTGGGCCATGCGCCTGACCGATACCCGTAAGGATTTTGAATTTCTGCAGAGCCTGCCCGGGCAGAAGATCATCATGAAGGGCAACCACGATTACTGGTGGTCTACCGTGAACAAGATGAATGCCTACCTCAAAGCAGAAGGCTTTGATACCCTGCACATTCTGCACAACAACTCCTACAGTGTAGAGGGGTATGCACTGTGCGGTACCCGCGGCTGGCTGTTTGATGCAGGCGAGGCCCACGACGAAAAGGTGATGAACCGCGAGATCGGACGGCTGCGCATGAGTCTGGATGCCGCCGAACCCGGTCTGGAAAAGCTGGTGTTCCTGCACTATCCGCCGGTGTATACCGGCACCAGTGCGCCGGAGATCGTGGCCACCTTAAAGGAATACAGCATCAGGACCTGCTACTATGGCCATCTGCACGGCAATGCCATCCGCTATGCGGTGCAGGGTGATGTGGATGGCATCCACTACAAGCTGGTCAGTGCCGATGGGCTGCGTTTTTGCCCGTACCGCATCAATTGAACCGTTAAAACCAATAAAAATTAACAATTTGGGCTGGCAATTGTGTCAGGAGCGTGCTATAATAGTTTTTGACGCGATTGTTGCACCCAATTGAGCGCGCGCGTCCCCGCATATTGCAAAAGCAAGTTCATCCAGGACGCAGTGCGCGGTTGCAAAGGGCAAAAACTTCCTGCCCTGCGCAATAGAATTTTTGAGTGGAGGAAAAACAAATGAATTTCATCAAGTGTGAAAAGCTCGAGAAGAGCATGGCAGAACTGCAGTTCTCCATCGACGCAGAGGCTTTCAAGAAGGCTGTTGCCGATGTTTTCAAGAAGGAAGGCAAGAAGTACGCTGTTCCCGGCTTCCGTAAGGGCAAGGCTCCCCGCGCTCTGATCGAGAAGATGTACGGCGCTGATGTCTTTACCTATGATGCCATCAATGAGCTGTTCCCCGAGGCTTTTGAGGCTGCTGTTAAGGAAGCTGGCGTTGAGCCGGTCGGTCGTCCGGAGGTCACTGTTGACTCTGCTGATGAGACCAACGGTGTCACCCTGACCGTCAAGGTCGCTGTCAAGCCCGAAGTCAAGGTTGGCAGCTACAATGGTCTGACGGTTGAAAAGACTGTCCATACTGTTTCTGACGAGGCTGTTGAAGCTGAGCTGAAGCGTGTGCAGGAGCGCAATGCCCGTGAGCTGACCCGTGAGGGCGCTGCTGAGAACGGCGACATCGCTGATATCGACTTCGAGGGCTTCGTCGATGGCGTGGCTTTCGAGGGCGGCAAGGCTGAGCACTACAGCCTGACTCTGGGCAGCGGCAGCTTCATCCCCGGCTTTGAGGATCAGATCGTGGGCCACTCCGCTGGCGAAGAGTTCGACGTGAACGTTACCTTCCCCACCGAGTATCAGGCTGCCGAACTGGCTGGCAAGGCTGCTGTGTTCAAGATCAAGCTGCACGAAGTGAAGTACAAGGAGCTGCCTGCTCTGGATGACGAGCTGGCTAAGGATTGCTCTGAGTACGACACTCTGGACGAGTTCAAGGCTTCCATCCGCAAGAACAATCAGGAGCAGCTGGACAAGCAGGACGATCTGGCTGTTGAGAACGCTCTGGTGGATCAGGTCATCGAGAGCATGGAGGGTGAGATCCCCCAGGCAATGTATGATGCCCGCATGGACGAGATGGTCAACGACTTTGCATTCCGCGTGGAGCAGCAGGGCCTGCGCCTCGAGGACTACCTGAAGTATATGGGCCAGACTATGGAGCAGTTCCGCGCTTCCTTCATGCCGCAGGCTGAGAAACAGGTCAAGATCCGTCTGGCTCTGGAGGCTGTTGCTGCTGCTGAGAACATCGAGGCTTCCGAGGAGGAAGTTTCCGCTGAGATCAAGCGCATCGCTGACCAGTATAAGATGGAAGAGGACAAGGTTCGTGAGCTGGTCAATGTTGACGACCTGAAGAAGGATCTGGCCATCAACAAGGCCATCGACTTCATCAAGAGCCACGCAAACATCGTGGAGAAGGCTGCTGAGGAAGAGAAGGCTGCAGACGCTGAGTAATCAGTTCCTGTGTTCCTTTGAAGCGGGCAGTATGCTGCACGGTTTCAATCAAAGGTTGTAAAAATTGACCGATACGGCAGAACCGGCAGGGAAACCGTATCGGTCAATTTTGCAAATACTATATTCCATTTCAGGAGGCGAACTTTATGAGTTTTGTTCCTTACGTTGTGGAACAGTCGTCCCATGGCGAGCGTTCCTATGATATTTTCTCCCGTCTTTTGAACGATCGCATCATCGTTCTGAGCGAGGATGTCAACGATACCTCCGCCAGCCTTGTTGTGGCACAGCTGCTGTATCTGGAAGGGCAGGACCCGGACAAGGACATCAGCCTGTATATCAACAGCCCCGGCGGCTCCATCAGCGCCGGCATGGCTATCCACGATACCATGCAGTATATCAAGTGCGATGTTTCCACCATCTGCATGGGCATGGCAGCTTCCATGGGTGCCTTCCTGCTGGCAAGCGGCACCAAGGGGAAGCGTTTTGCACTGCCCAACTCGGAAATTCTGATCCATCAGCCGCTGATCGGCGGGCAGGGTGGCGGCCTTTCCGGCCAGACCACCGATATCAAGATCCATGCCGAGCACATGGTGTATATCCGCGATAAGATGAACCACATGCTCAGCGAGTACACCGGTCAGCCGCTGGAAAAGATCCAGCTGGATACCGAGCGCGACAACTATATGTCCGCACTGCAGGCAAAGGAATACGGCCTGATCGATGAGGTCATTGCCCACCGCTGAGCCGCCGACATTTAATTTACCCAGGATAAGGAAAAACAGCTATGGCAAATAACAATTCCGGCAGAGACAAAAACGAAAAGGATCTGGTCTGCAGCTTCTGCGGAAAGCATCAGGACGAAGTGGAGCGTATGATCATCGGCCCCGGTGTCAATATCTGCAGCGAATGCATCGGCCTGTGCCACGACCTGCTTTCCGACAAGCCGGATCAGCCCAAAAGCGCCCGACCGGCCCGCGGTGCAAACCGTGCACACATCCAGCCTGCGGACGATCTGGATATCAACATCCTGACCCCGGCCGAGATCAAGGAAGGTCTGGATCAGTACGTGATCGGTCAGGACGAGGCAAAGCGTGTGCTGGCCGTCTCGGTCTACAACCACTACAAGCGCATCCTCAGCGGCAAGGGCAGCGATGTGGAGCTGCAGAAGTCCAACGTGCTGCTGCTGGGTCCTTCCGGCGTGGGCAAGACCCTGCTGGCACAGACTCTGGCAAAAATGCTGGGCGTTCCCTTCGCCATTGCCGATGCCACCACCCTGACCGAAGCCGGTTATGTGGGCGAGGATGTGGAGAACATTCTGCTCAAGTTGATCCAAGCAGCGGATTTTGATGTGCAGAAGGCACAGATCGGTATTATCTATATCGACGAGATCGACAAGATCACCCGCAAGAGTGAGAACCCCTCCATCACCCGCGATGTGGGCGGCGAGGGCGTGCAGCAGGCCCTGCTGAAGATTTTGGAGGGCACTGTGAGCAATGTTCCTCCGCAGGGCGGCCGCAAGCACCCGCAGCAGGAGTTCATCCAGATCGACACCACCAACATCCTGTTCATCTGCGGCGGTGCATTTGATGGCTTGGATAAGTATATCCTGCGCCGCACCGATAAGTCCGCACTGGGCTTCGGCAGCAGCCTGAAGGATAATTCCAGCGAAGCGGAGAAGGCTCTGCTGCGCAAGGTGGAACCCCACGATCTGGTCAAGTTCGGCCTGATCCCGGAACTGATCGGCCGTCTGCCGGTCATTACCGTGCTGGACGATCTGGACGAGGACGCTCTGGTTCGCGTACTCAAGGAGCCGCGCAACAGCCTTGTGAAGCAGTATAAGGAACTTCTGAGCATGGATAATGTGGAACTGAACTTCACTGATGAAGCACTCCACGCCATTGCCCGCAAGACGATCGAGCGCAAGACCGGTGCCCGCGGCCTGCGCAGCGTGATGGAAAGCATTCTGCTGCCCATCATGTACGAGGTGCCCACCGATACTACCATCATCCGCGTAACTGTGGATGAAGATACCGTGGAAGGCGGCGAAGCACATCTGGAATACGGCGCGGTGCGCAAGCGCTATAAAAATCAGGTCGCTCTGAGCTGACGCTTTTAGCGTACAGCAGGGGAGCAAAGACCCGGCATTCAAGCTCTGTTTCAAAAGCTTTTTGCTTTTGGCAGGGCTTTTTGCTTTATTATTCTTGTTTCCGAGGGCAAAATGTACTATAATATTAAGGTCTGGAATGGCATGGGGAACGCTCCCTGGCAGGAATGCTCCGCAAAATGCCGCTCTGGCGCTATGGGTAACAGGAAGTACGATAAAGGAGTGTGTTTTCAATGGCAAATTATCTTGCAATGAATCGTGATGAACTCACTGCCGAAAAGGCAGCGCTTGAGGCAAAGTACAAAGAATTTCAGGCCAAGGGCCTCAAGCTGAATATGGCCCGCGGCAAGCCCGGCCCTCACCAGATGGATCTGGCTATGGACCTGCTGAAGATGAATGACTATACCACCGATGCTGGCACGGATGCCCGCAACTATGGCGAGCTGGAAGGCCTGCAGGAGGCCCGCGTGCTGTTTGCGGATGTCTTTGGCGTAAAGCCGGAGGAAGTGTTCGTGGGCGGCAACTCCAGCCTGCAGCTGATGTATAACCTCGTCAATATCGGCTATGTGTTCGGTTTCCCGGAGTCTCCGTGCCCCTGGTCTCAGGTGGAGAAGCGCAAGTTCCTCTGCCCGGTGCCCGGCTATGACCGTCACTTTGCTATTACCGAGGAGTTTGGCTTTGAGCTGGTCAGCGTGCCTATGACCCCCAATGGCCCGGATATGGACATTGTGGAAAAGCTGGTGGCCGAGGATCCTGACATCAAGGGCATCTGGTGTGTGCCGCAGTATTCCAACCCCGATGGCTACACCTACAGCGATGAGACCATCGAGCGTTTTGCCAAGATGAAGACCGCTGCGCCTGATTTCAAAATCTTCTGGGATGAAGCCTATATCGTCCATCACCTGACCGATGAGATCATCGAGACTCCGGTGCTGCTGAACGAGAGCAAGAAGTACGGCAACGAAAACCGTGTGTTCATGTTCACTTCCACCAGCAAGATCACCTTCCCGGGCGCAGGTGTCTCTGCCATTGCCTGCAGCGAGAGCAGCATGAAGTATATCTGCAAGCGCTTCTCGGTCATGATCATCAGCTACGACAAGATGAACCAGCTGCGCCACGTCCGCTTCCTGAAGAACAAAGAAGGTGTGCTGGCCCACATGGCAAAGCACCGTCGTCGTCTGGTGCCCTGCTTTGATGCCGTCAAGACCGCATTCAAGAACAACCTCATCCCCTGCGGGGATATTGCCCACTGGACGGACCCCAAGGGCGGCTACTTCATCAGCCTGTATGTGATGCCCGGCTGTGCAAAGCGCGTGGCGGGTCTGTGCAAGGATGCGGGCCTGACCCTGACCGGTGCCGGTTCTGCATATCCCTATCACAAGGACCCCGAGGATTCTCACCTGCGCATTGCGCCCACCTATCCCAGTCTGGACGAGGTGGAAACCGCTTCCGAACTGCTGTGCATCTGTGTGCGTCTGGCTGTGGCAGAAAAACTGCTGGCTGACAAGGCAGACTAACATTTTTTGATTTTATCTCCTCTGTGCGGCCCGTCTGGGCCGTCAGGGGAGTTTTGTCGCAAGAAAGCCGGCACGACGGCCCCCTTGCGGAAATGATAAGGCCCGCCGGAGCAGGCGGTCCGCACTAGAATACGGGCGGCAGCTGCAAGAACTGCTGCTTTTGGAGGTTCCCTGAATTTTATGAAAACAAAAGGAAAAGCATGGCATCTGATCGCCACAGTGCTGTTGATCGTGGTATTTGTGTATACTGCGTTCTTCGGTGTGTATGCCAAGTATGGCGATACGACCACGACCTATATCAAAGGTGCAAAGGATATCCGCTTCGGTGTGGATATTAAGGGCGGTGTCAACGTCACCTTTGTGCCGTCGGATGGCTACGATGCTACCGAAGAACAGCTGGAAGCAGCCCAGCTCGTCATTGAGAACCGTCTCGTGGCGCTGAACGTGACCGACTATGAGCTGTATGTGGACAACAATTCCGACAGCCTGATCCTGGAATTCCCGTGGCAGTCCGGTGAGACAGATTTTGACCCGGAAGCGGCGATCGATGAGATCGGCACCACTGCCTATCTGACCTTCCGCGAGGGAAGCAGTGCGGACGGTGAGCTGATCCTGGACGGCTCCATGATCGAGAGCGCCGCAGCTCAGTATGGCCCCGTCAGTAATGGCGGTGCTTCGGAATATTTCGTCTCCTTGAAGTTCACCGATGACGGTGCCAAGGCATTTGGCGATGCTACCACAAAGCTGGCTGCATCGGGCGGCACCATCAGCATCTGGCTGGACGATGAAAACGTGAGCACGGCCACGGTCAACACCGCTATTACCGATGGCTCTGCCATCATTACAAGCTCGGCTTCCAATCCTTTCACGCAGGAGCAGGTCGTCAAGATGGCCCGCCAGATCAACTCCGGCGCACTGCCCTTTGCACTGACGGTGGACAGCTATTCCACCGTCAGCCCCAGTCTGGGCGAGAACAGCCTGAGCGCCATGGTTCTGGCCGGCCTGATCGCCTTTGCACTGATCGTGGTGTTCATGACGATGCTGTACCGTCTGCCGGGCTTCCTTGCATGTATTGCACTGGCTGGTCAGGTGGCAGCAACGCTGGCGTTCGTTTCCGGCTACTTCCCGGTGTTTGAAAGCTTTACCATGACCCTGCCCGGCATCGCAGGCATCATCCTTGCCATCGGCATGGGCGTGGATGCCAATGTTATCACGGCAGAACGCATCAAGGAAGAGCTGAAAAACGGCAAGTCTCTGGATGGCGCGCTCAAGAGCGGTTTTGCCCGCGGCCTGACCCCCATCGTTGACGGCAACGTGACCATCGTCATCGTGGCCATCGTGCTGATGGGTGCCTTTGGCCCCTCGGACGGCATGTTTGCAAAGGCACTCCACTTTGTGTTCTTTGCCTTTGGTCCCTCCACCGCAGGCACTATTTATGCCTTCGGTTACACGCTGCTCACCGGCGTGCTGCTGAACTTTGTGTTCGGCGTGTTCGCAACCCGTGTGATGATCCGCGGTGCGGCATCCATCAAGGCTCTGCGCAACCCTTGGCTCTACGGTGCAGAAAAGCCCGGCAAGGAAAAAACCGAGAAGAAGCCCATCGACTTTGTGGTCCTGCGCAAGCGCTTCCTGACGATCTCCTCCTGCCTGATGGCAGCCATCGTGCTGTGCGCTGTGGTTTTGGGTGTCCATCTGGATACCGAGTTCACCGGCGGTGCCATGATCACCCTGAGCTACGAGGGCAGCTTTACCATGTCGGATGTGCAGAAGGTTGCATCCTCTGCATTGGAGAATAACGGCCTGACCCTGCAGACCGGCGAGAATGTTGCTACCGGTGGCCAGACCCTGAAAATCTCGATGCCCGGTACCGAAACAGTGACTACCGAGCAGGTGGCCAAGCTGCTGGACAGCCTGAACGAAAGCTGCCCGGACAACAATTTTGAACAGCTGTCGCTGAGCAACGTCAGCGCTGCCATGGGCACCAAGTTCCTGCAGAAGAGTCTGGTTGCCGTGGTGTTTGCACTGATGCTGATTCTGCTGTACATCGCCCTGCGCTTCAAGAACATCGGCGGCCTGACCGGCGGCATGATGGCAGTGCTGGCGCTTGTGAACGACCTGATGGTGGTGTTTGGCACCTTCGTGCTGCTGCGCACTGCGCTGGATGGCAACTTCATTGCCGCCATGCTTACCATCCTTGGCTACTCCATCAACGATACCGTTGTGGTCTACGACCGTATCCGCGAGAACCGCACCCTGATGGGCAAAAAGGCATCCTTTGAAGAGCTGGTGAACCATTCGGTGAACCAGTCCGCCCGCCGCACCCTGATCACCACCATTACCACGGTGATGGCGCTGGGCGTTATGTGCATCGTGGCAAAGCTGTATGGTCTGGACAGCATCTTTACCTTTGCGTTCCCGCTGATGATGGGCATGATCAGCGGCGTGTACACTTCGCTGTGCGTTTCCACCTCTGCGTGGGTGCTGTGGAGTGAGCGCAAGCCCAAGACCAAAGCCTAAAAACACAGCCCGGTCAGACCGGACAGGAGGAACAGAACATGAAGTGTCCCTATTGCGGAGCCGAGGAATCCAAAGTGATCGATTCCCGCCCCACCGAAGACAGTGAGCGCATCCGCCGCCGCCGCGAATGCCTGAGCTGCCATATGCGCTTTACGACCTATGAGGTCGTGGAGACTGTTCCGCTTGTGGTCATCAAAAAGGACAGCTCCCGTGAGCCGTTCGACCGGCAGAAGCTGCTCAACGCCATGGTGCGTGCCTGCGCCAAGCGGCCAGTCAGCTACGAATCGCTGGAGCGTGCGGTAAGCAGCATTGAGCAGACGCTGCTCAGCTCCTACGACCGTGAGATCCCCAGCGTGCGCATCGGTGAGCTGACCATGCAGGAACTGAAAAAGATCGACGAAGTGGCATATGTTCGCTTTGCATCGGTCTACCGTCAGTTTGCAGACGTGGAAAGTTTTTTCAATGAGCTGAAAAAGCTGATGGGCGACCGCAAGGAACCACAGAAATAATTTGCATCAGACCACCGGCTTTCGCCCAATGGGGCAGGGCCGGTGGTTTTGTTTATACCAGCCGGTGCGAGAGCCATTCCAGTGTTTCCACCTGTACCTGTGCGCGGCGCAGCTCACCAAAGGCTTCCTCTGGGGCACCCATTTCCAGGTGTCCGTCCGCCGCCCGCAGCGCAGCTTCCAGCTCGGTAAAATCTGCTGTGCGCAGCAGGTGGTTCATTTTGGTGCGCATTTGGTCGCACCGGTCGGCACCATCAGCAAGCGCCTGCCGGGCGGCAGGGTAGTCGGCATTGCGGATGGCTTCGGCGGCGGTGTCAAGGTCTGCCGAGATCACATCCGCAAAGCTCTGCACCTTCCAGCTGCTGTAAAAGGCCACGCTCAGCAGTACGGCCACAATGGCGATACATGCATAGATCCGCTTCATCCGCTCACCTCAATGGGAGCCGCCGGCACGGCGGTTCTCTTTTTTTAGCAAAAAATAATCCTCGGTCTCGTTGCCGATCAGCAGCAAAATTTCTTCCGGCAGCAGGGTGTTGGCCTGCGCCGTGCGTTCCAGCCACGCGCGGTCCTTGCCGCACCAGCGCAGGTTGTCTTCCAGCACCTGTCCGTCCAGCACAAAGGGAATGGTGGCGTTGGTATGGGTCACCTTCAGCTGCAGGTCAGCAAGACGGGCTGGCTCTTTTTCTGGCCGCAGTGCTGCCGAAAGGGTGCCGTTCGTCTCGATCACCGCGTAGGAGACCTCCCGTGGGTCAAAAATATTTTTACCGCGCAGCGCTTCCATCAGGTCAGCTGTGGTCAGCCGTAGCATCCGCAATGCATTCTGATCGATCTGCCCGTCCAAGATCACCGTCTTTGGTCTGCCGGAAAGAAAGTTGAAGAATTTCTGGCTGCGGAAGCTCAGCACGGAGCCCAGCAGTTCCAGCGCTGCAATGAGAAACAGCGGGATCAGGCTGGATGTGATGGGCACCTCTTCCGATTCAATGGAGATGGATGCCAGATTGGAAATGAGAATGGTAGACACCAGTTCTTCGGGCTGCAGTTCGCCCAGCTGGCGCTTGCCCATCAGCCGCATGGCAAACAGAACGCACAGATAAATGATGATAGTGCGGCAGATCAGAAGCTTCAAGTAACAAGACCTCCTGTCGTTTCTGGCGGAATGGATGCCGCTGCAGCCGGGCATACTGCTGTGCAAAGGAGTGGTTGGATGCGGCAGTTATCACAGAGCCTTGCGGCAAATCTTGCGGTGCTGGACAAAATGTTTGGCACCTCTGCGGATTATTATGCCAAGGAGATCACGATTTATCATTGCAGGGGAAGCATCCTGCTGTTTGACGGCATGGCAAGCTTGGATTCTTTGTGGGAGCTTTTACTGGATGCGGCCAGCCGTCAGGCACCGCCGCAGCAGGCAGGCCAGCGTTGCACCGGGCCGCAGGTCTTTGAGCTGATCCTGCACGGCTCAGCCTTTCCGGCAGAAAGTGAGCCGGTAACAGATCTGGCTGATCTGATCAAACGAATGACGGCAGGCATGGCGGTCTTACTGCTGGACGGCTGCGCAAAGGGCATTGCCTTCTCAGTGCAGGGACTGAAGTTCCGCTCGGTAGACGAGCCTTCCGGGGAGGGCAATCTGCGCGGCTCCCGCGAAGGCTTTGCCGACCTGCTGCGGGTCAATCTGAGCCTGCTGCGGCGGCTCATCCGTACCGAACATCTGGTGCAGGAGGTGGCGCAGGCCGATACCGAAATGCAAACGGAATACGCCATCTGCTACTGCAAAAACAGGGCGGACTCCGCCATGGTGATCCGTGTGCGCAAAGCGCTTGCCGCTGCAAAGCCGGAGCTTTTGCTGGATTCCAGTTACTTTGTGCCGTGGCTTCTGCCGGGCAAGGCGCGGCTGTTCACGCCGGTAAGCTACACCGAGCGGCCTGCCGTGGCGGCGGCAAAGATCTGTGAGGGCAAGATCGTGGTGCTGGTCAACGGAAGTCCCTCTGCCATGGTGCTTCCGGCTCTTTTCTGCGAAAATTTTGAGTGCTTGGACGATTATGCATCCACCGCCGTGTTTTCCTCTTTTCTGCGCATCCTCAAATATGTTTCGTTCTACCTCACAGTATTTCTGCCGGGTGTGTTCGTCTGTCTGGCGGTTTACCTGCCGGAGCTGATTCCACCGCAGCTTCTGTACAAGATCGAAGCGGCGGAGAAGGCCACACCGCTGCCGCTGTTTGCGGAAATGCTGCTGGTCATACTCATTTTGGAGGTCATCCGGGAAGCAGGTCTGCGGATGCCGCAGTCGCTGGGGCATTCGGTCAGTCTGGTGTCCGCGTTGATCATCGGCGATGCTGCCATTGCCACCGGGCTTATGAGCACGCCGGTGATCTTTGTGGCAAGCATCACGGCCATCGCGGTGTTCGTCACGCCCTCTTTGTACGAGCCTGCTACGCTGCTGCGTCTGGGTGTGGTGCTGGCTGCAGGTCTTGCCGGGCCGGTGGGCCTTGCGGGGGCTTTTTTTGCAGTTCTGCTCAGTCTTTCCGGCACAGCCTGCCTGCAGGTGCCATATCTGGCGGCGCATCCGTTCCCGCAGCGGCCCATGGAAGAGGATGGCATCATCCGCCGCAACTACCGCCGCCTTTCAGCGCACGACTTTAATATCTGGCAGAAACGGGAGGGAAAATGATGCAAAAACAGAAAGGCTTTTCTGCTCCCGTGCTGGCACTGAGCGTGTGGACAGCTGCGCTGGCAGAAGAAATGCAGACCGGTATCTCTCCGCGTGGGATGATCATTCATGGGGCGGTTCAGGCTCTTTTGCTCACATGCATCAGTGGGGTGTTCTCTGCCTGCTGGCAGCGGGCAGCCATGCAGGGGGTCTGGCTGTTTTCCGCAGGAGCATGGTTTCTGGCAGAGTTGTTTGGAACCGTAATGCAGGCCCAGAACATCTGCCAGCAGGAGTTCCGCTCCATGGCGCTGATCGGCCTGCTGCCGCTTTTGCTCTGGGCAGGGTGGTGTATTCCGCCTTCCGGCTGGGATGCTCCGGCACGGGTGCTATGGTGGTTCGTGCTGCTGGGTGGGCTGGTCTGTCTGACAGGGCTTGCCGGGCAGATGGACTGGGCGCACCTGCTGACGGCAGATGCTGTGCAACTGGCCCGCTGGCCGCGTGTTCCGCTGTATGCGGAGTATTTGTTCTGGCCGCTTCTTGCAGGTTATGAAGAGCCGCGCAGCATGTCTTGGCTGCCATGGCTCACCTTTCTGGCACAGGCGGGTCTTACTGCCGGGATGTGCCTCGTATTTGGCGCAGCGGATTACCCGGAACAGGAACTGCTGCGGGCATGGAGTGCAGATGTTTTCTCCCGCATGGATGCGCTGCTTTTGCTCATCTGGCTCACCTGCGCGATCTTCCGCACCGGCTTTCTCTGCGCGGCAGTGCGTACCGTGTGGCAGCGCGCGGTGCAGTGCGGGAAAGGAGCGGCAAAATGAAGCAGAAGAAACTGCGCTCTCTCAGTGCGATGCTTTTGATCGGGTGGTGCCTGATTTTTCTGCGCTGCGAGACCACCGAAAAAAGCATGGTTCGTGCGCTGTATCTTGCTCAGAAGGAACAGTCCATCACCGTAGGGCTGCTGTATCAGGCTCCGGAAGCTGCCGCCGATGCATCCGAGGCTTCTGGGGCTGTGCAGCTGCAGTTGGCGCAGGCGGACACGCTGGCAAAAGCGCTGGCGGCGGCGCAAAAGCAACTGCCGCAAAAAGCGGATTACCGCCTGTGCGATTATCTGCTGATCGATCAAGATGCATCGGCAGAGCTGCTTGCAGCGTATGAGCGTACGGTGCTGGAAAACAGGCAGGGCAGGGTATCGGCAAAAGTTTCTGTGCTGGAAATGGACGATGGATTTTTGGAGGAACTTCCAGCGGAAAAGCAGGAATTTCCGAACAAACTGCTTGAGCAGCTCAAGCAGTGCGCAGACCAGATGCCGAGGCTTTACCAGTATCAGGACGGAATGCTTCTGCCGCAGCTGCGGGCAGAGAAACAGGAAGTGGCACTTGCAGATACAAGCATCCTCTGGCGAGTGGAAAACAGCATTGAGCTGGAGGCCCGGCAGGCGGAAACAGCGCGGCTTTTGATGAAAATGGGCGGCGTGCATACTTTCTGGCTGGAAGGTGAGCCGGTAACGGTCCGCCGATGCAGCGTGTCTGTCACCCTGCGGGAAGAAACTGCCAGTCTGCGGCTGGACTGTCAGCGCAGCTATGATACGCCGCAGCCCAGCGCCGCACAGTGCAAACAGCTGGCAGAACTGTGCACGCAGACGGTGCAGTCTTTCTGGCAGCAGGGCATCGACCTTGTGCATCTGCAGCAGCGCAGTGCATTGCAGAACGGTGTGGGCAGAGAAAAGATCACAATAAAAAACGCCTGCCCGCAATTGCAGGCAGACGTGAGATTTTTACCGATGTGATTCAGTTGGCAGTGGGGAAGGTGACAGTAATGGTAGTGCCCACATCCACCTGACTTTCCAGCTTGATGCGTGCGTTGTGGATGCGTGCGATATGCTTGACGATGGCAAGGCCCAGACCGGTACCGCCGGTAGCCTTGCTGCGGCTCTTATCCACACGATAGAAGCGCTCAAATACGCTGGACTGTGCTTCTTTCGGGATGCCGATGCCGTTATCGGCCACAGTCAGGGTGCAGTGTCCGTCGCGGCTGCAGGCTGTGGTGATCTGTACCTTACCGCCGGGACGATTATAACGGATCGCATTATCGCACAGGTTCTGGCATAGCTCGTCCAGCAGGGCACGGTTGCCGTGCACAAGAGCACTTTCGCCCAGACAGTTCAGCGAGATGTAAGCCCGGCGGGCATTCAGCTTCTGGCGCTCTACGCAGTCCTTGGCAACGGTAAGCAGATCCACTGTCTCCATCTCTGGCTCAGAACCGGCTTCGCTGGCGTTGTCCAGACTGGAAAGCTGCAGGATATCGTTCACCAGCTGGATCATACGGCTGGCCTCCACATGGATCTTCTGGGCAAAGCCCGGCACATCCTCAGGCTTTGCAATGCCGGTCTCGATCAGCTCCGCATAGCCGGAAATACTGGTCAGCGGGGTCTTCAGCTCATGGCTGACATTGGCAGTAAACTCCTGCCGCATCTTTTCATTGTTCTCACGGAGGATGCGGTCAGAGTGGATGCTTTCGGCAAAGGGGACAAGCTCCTTATAGGGAACATTGTCCTGAATATGATCCAGATCTTCGGTCATGCTCAGCACAGGGAAGACCAATGCACGGGTGAGCAGAGCTGCCAGCACAGCGGCGGCCAGCATGAGTGCAACGCAGCTCAGCACGATGGCAGGCAGGGTCGAATCATAAATAGACCAGACCGTTTCTGCATCCTGTGCCATGCGCAAAATCTCACCGTTGGGTAACAGTACGGCATAGTAATAGGTCTCGTAGCCCATGGTCTGGGAATCGCGGATGTCCCGGCCCACACCTTCGGTCATGGCCTGACGGATCTCCGGGCGGGAGAGATGGTTCTCCATGGGCTGATCGGTAGCAGATTCAAACAGCACGCTGCCGTCCTGCGAGATCAGGGTGATGCGCAGATCATTGGTAACAAAGGACGAAAGCTGCTGCGGGTCCTGCACCAGATCATAACCGGCGCTTACCAGATCGGCTTCCCGCTCAAGGCTGGTCCATGCCTGAGCCGTGAATGCCTTGTGAAAAACAAAGATGCAAAGCGCCGCCGTGAACAGCAGACCAAGGAAGCCCATCAGGAACAGGCGGTAGCTGATCTTTTCTTCCATGCTGCGCAGCTTCATTCTTCACCGGCCTCCTCTTCATCGGTCAGCTTGTAACCCACCTTGCGCACAGTGCAAATGTATTTGCCGGCATCCCCCAGCTTTTTGCGCAGGGTGCGGATATGCATATCCACAGTGCGGCTCTCCACCGAAATGTCGGTGCCCCACACCACCTGCAGAATGGTCTCGCGTGTCACCACCAGATTGGTGTTCTCCAGCAGCAAACGCAGCAGACTGTACTCCTTGTAGGTCAGCTCCACCGGCGTTCCGCTCACAGTCACGTTGTGACGGGCATTGTCCAGCAGGATCTCGTGAAAGCTGAGTACGTTGGGACGTGCTTCCGGAGCCGAGCGGCGCAAGGCGGCGCGCACCCGGCTCAAAAATTCCATGATGCCAAAAGGCTTTGAGATGTAATCATCGGCACCGCAGTCCAGCCCGCGCACGGTGTCCAGCTCACTGGACTTAGCCGTGACCATAATGATGGGCAGCCTGCGCAGGGAAGGGGTGTTGCGCAGCTTTTTCAGGATGGAAAAACCGTCCTCACCGGGCAGCATCACGTCTAAGATCACCAGTTCCGGCTCTGCAGCGTGCATGGCCTGCCAGAACGGCTCAGAGCTTTCAAAGCTGGTCACTTCGTATCCGCTGGACTGCAGGGCATACTGTTCCAGCTCCCGGATGGCGGCATCGTCTTCAACAATATAGATCATTTGTCAAAATCCTCCGCAGATTGATTTTCAGGGAAGAGATAGCGTTCACGGTAACGGTCAAGACGGCGATGGAATTCCTCACTTTCCTTGGTGTCATTGCCGTGACGCAGCTCGTTGAGGTATGCGTGGGTATCAAAGCTGTCCTGTGCAACCTCGATCTGTGCAACGGCTACGTTGCTGCAGTGGTCGCACACACGCTCATAGTTAGTCAGCAGGTCGTCCAGCACAAAGCCATATTCAATGGAGCAGCTGCCGGCCTGCAGGCGGGCAATGTGGTGGGCCTTGATGGCACGTACCAGCTCGTTGACCACGGCTTCCAGCGGTTCCACCTTGCTGGCAAGATGCAGATCACCCTTGCGGAAAGCATCAGTGGTGCGGTTCAGAATATCCTGCACCGCATCCTCCAGCACCTGCAGCTCGTCGCGGGCATCCTGCGAGAACTGGATTTCTTTGGTGTGCATCTCCTCGGCAGATTCCATCAGGTTTACGGAATGGTCGCTGATGCGCTCAAAATCGCTGATGGTGTGCAGCAGGGTATTTACGCTCTGGCTGTCGGCATGGTTCAACTCACGGCTGGAAAGCTTGACGAGATAGGTGCCGAGAGCGTCCTCGTAACGGTCTACCTGCGTCTCTTCCTCGCGGACTTTCTGCGCAAGTATGTCGTTCCAATCATGAGTCAGGCTCATGGCCTGCATCACGCCCACACGGGCAAGCTCTGCCATTTCAGCAGTTGCAGAGCGTGCACGCTCTACGGCCACGGCAGGGGTGTTCAGCAGGCGGTCATCCAGCAGCGCAAAGCTTTCCTTTTCCGGCGAATCCGGAATGGTGAGGATGGCAAGCTTTTCCAGCAGGTTTGCAAAGGGCAGCAGCACCAGCGTTGCCACGATATTGAACACCGAGTGCACCACAGCGATGCCCCATGCCTCGATGGTGGTGTTCACAAAAGCAAAGTGGCAGACCGTATTCAGGCCGTAAAAGCCGACAAGGAAGATGGTCACACCGATGATGTTGAAGTACAGATGGACCATGGCAGCACGGCGTGCATTCTTGTTGGCACCCACAGAGGAGATCAACGCGGTAACGCAGGTGCCGATGTTCTGACCCATGATAATGGGAATGGCACTGCCGTAGGTGATCACGCCGGTGGCGCTCAGCGCCTGCAGAATACCCACGCTGGCGCTGGAGCTCTGGATGATGCCGGTAACAAGGGCACCCACCAGAACGCCCAGAAGGGGGTTGGAAAAGCGGGTGAACAGGCTGGTGAACCATGCCTCGTTCTGCAGGGGCAGGACGGCGTTAGACATGGTGGTCATGCCAGTCATCAGCACGGCAAAGCCGATGAGGATGGTGCCCACGCCTTTTTTCTTCTCACTCTTACACATATACAGCAAAATGCCGATAAATGCAAGCAAAGGACTGAAAGAAGTGGGTTTGAGCAGATTGATGAGGAGGCTGTCGCCCTGCAGGCCGGAAAGGCTCAGGATCCAGCTGGTGACAGTGGTGCCCACATTGCTGCCCATGATCACGCCGATGGCCTGATGCAGCTCCATGATGCCGCTGTTGACAAAGCCGACCACCATGACCGTGGTAGCGCTGGAACTCTGGATCACAGCGGTGACGCACAGGCCAAGGAAAAAGCCTTTAAGGGGGTTGTCAGTCAGCTTGCTCAGGATCTTCTGCAGCTGGCCGCCGGCCTGCTTTTCCAGTGCTTTGCCCATGATGTCCATGCCGAACAGGAACAGGGCAAGACCTCCAAGCAGGGAAAAGACATTGAAGATGGTCATAAAGATTTCCTCACTTTTGTTTGACGTGTTTTTGATGTGTTTCTCCTGATTTTGAGTATACAGATGCAATGTAAAATCCAAAATCGAGGGAATGTAAAATCCGTGTAAAGGTAAGAAAAATGTAAAAAATCAGTACATGGCTGCGCTGCTGCGTGCATTCTTGCCGGGCTGCGAAAAAGCCGCCCGCACAATATTGTTTTTTACCGATCGTTCTATTATAATAATAAGAAGGAATCCTGCACGGTACCTGACAGCAGGCAGGGCTGTGCAGCAAAAGGGAGCACAGGAGGAACAAGAATGGGCACATTCAATGTCTCGCTCAAAACGCTGACCGACCGTGTCAGTATGGAAGTTGTCTATACGCCGAAGGAACTGGATCAGATCTGTGTGGAGATCGCCGAAGTGAACCGCCCGGGTCTGTTTCTGGCGGGCTATTATGATTATTTTGATAAGCTGCGTCTGCAGATCATGGGTCTGGCCGAGATGAACTTTCTGTCCGGCCTTTCACCGGAAAAACGCTACGAGGCGCTGGATCAGCTGTTCCGTCAGCAGCCGCCGGCTGTTATCGTCTGCCGCAGCGAAGAACTGACTCCTTTCCCGGAGATGCAGGAGCTGGCCCAGAAGCATGGTGTTGCACTGCTGCGCTCCAATGAGACCACCTGCACTCTGATGGGCAGCCTGATCAGTGTGCTGAATCTGGAACTGGCACCGCGTATCACCCGCCATGGTGTGCTGGTGGAAGTGTACGGCGAAGGCATCCTGATCCTGGGCGACAGCGGCATTGGCAAAAGCGAGCTTGCCATCGAGCTGGTCAAGCGCGGCCACCGCCTTGTGGCAGATGATGCGGTGGAGCTGCGCAAGGTGTCCAACCGCCAGATCATGGGTACTGCCCCGGAGAATATCCGCCACTTCATTGAGCTGCGCGGCATTGGCATCATCAATGTGGCCCGTGTGTACGGCGTGGGCGCGGTCAAGCTGAGCGAAAGCCTTGACCTTGTGGTTCAGCTGGAAGCATGGGACCCCACTAAGAACTACCAGCGCACCGGTCTGGAAAACGAATACTACGACATTCTGGGCGTCAGCATTCCCAGCACCAGCATTCCGGTTTCACCGGGCCGCAATCTGGCTGTCGTGCTGGAAACTGCAGCCATCAACAACCGCCAGAAGAAGATGGGTTACAACGCAGCGCGTGAACTGCTGATCCGTCTGGGGCTGGACGATAAAATGGATTGATCCCACACCGCAAAAGGAGCAAGTTATCATGGAACGATTCAAGCAGAAACTGCAGGCAGCGGCAATCCCGTTCAGGGAGAACGAACCGCTTGCGGCGCACTGTACCTTTAAAATCGGAGGCCCGGCACAGCTGTTTGTCATGCCGGAAAACGAGCAGCAGCTCTGCAGTGCAGTTGCGCTTTGCAAAGAGCTGGCTGTCCGCTATTACCTGCTGGGCAACGGCAGCAACATCCTGTTTGCGGACGAAGGCTTTTCCGGCGTGGTGATCGATGTTTCGGCACTGGACGCAGAGATCGCGGTGGAAGATACAGTCCTGACCGCAGGCGCAGGTGTCCGCCTTGCGGCACTGTGTAAGGCGGCACTGAAGCATGGCTTGTCCGGGCTGGAATTTGCCTACGGTATCCCCGGCACGGTGGGCGGTGCAGTGTATATGAATGCGGGTGCCTACGGCGGCGAGATGAAGGATGTGCTCACCACAGTGCGGTATCTGGCGGCAGAAGGCGAGGTCAGAGAAGTGCCTGCCGCAGAGCTGGATCTCCGCTATCGCCACAGCATTTTTGAAGAGAACAGCGGCTGCATCCTCTCGGCACAGTTCCATCTGCAGCCCGGAAACGCAGCGGACATCCGTGCAAAAATGGATGAATTGATGGCCAAGCGTGTGGAAAAG
>NZ_FMFG01000002.1:63043-130960 GCF_900066275.1 uncultured Faecalibacterium sp.
CCGATAACGGAAAAAGCAAAAAAGGAGCGGTAGATCAGATTATGGAGCTGTTGATCGTCAGCGGACTTTCCGGTGCAGGCAAGTCGGTGGCTATGAATGCGCTGGAAGATATCGGTTTTTTCTGTATAGATAATGTTCCGGCCGGACTGCTGCCCAGCATCACTGCATTCTCGGAAGCGGGCGACAGCCAGCTGGAGCGGGTGGCTCTTTCCATGGATGTGCGCGGCTGCCGCACCAGCGAAGAAATCGAGCGTGCGCTTGACAAGCTGGATGAGCAGGGTGTGGATTATAAAATTCTATTTCTGGATGCCCCGGACGATGTACTCATGCGCCGCTACAGCGAGACCCGCCGCCGCCACCCCATCAGCATTGCCGAGGGCATTTCCACCCGGGAGGCCTTTGCAAAGGAACGCAAAATATTGAAGCCTTTGCAGGAGCGTGCAGATTACGTCATCAATACCGCCCTACTTTCTACAGCACAAAACAAAGAACGCATCTGCGATCTTTTTGCAAAAAATGGCGGAGCCAAGGGTGCCATGCGCCTGACCGTGATGTCCTTTGGATTCAAATTCGGCATCCCGCCGGAGGCAGACCTTGTGCTGGATGTGCGCTGCCTGCCCAACCCCTTCTACGTGCCGGAACTTAAGCATAAGACCGGCCTTGATCAGGATGTGGTGGATTTTGTCATGAGCCACCCGGAAGCGCAGGAACTGCTCAAGCGGTATGAGAACTTTTTGCAGTATGCACTGCCGCTGTACGTCAAGGAGGGCAAAAGCCAGCTGACCATTGCGGTGGGATGTACCGGCGGCAAGCACCGTTCCATTACATTTGCGCGTAAGATCGCGGAGTATTGCACGCAACTCGGCTACGAGCCGGGCGTGCAGCACCGCGATGCCAAACGCTGACAGAATTCGAGGAAGTATGAGTAGTTTTGCATCCCGCGCGCGGGAGGAGATCGCGCAGCGCAGTATACAGAAGGATTGCTGTGTGCGTGCGGCAGCTTATGGCATTGCGTGCTTTGCCAAATATTTTGATGCAAAGGGTCTGGTGGTGCAGACCGAGCAGCAGGAGACGGTGCAGGCTGCCCAGCAGCTGTTCGCACGCTGCGGCGTGCAGGGCGAGATCCTGCACAAGCAGCGACCCAGCGGCGTGCTGTATGAGTTCAACATTCGCGCGCCGGAGCAGGTGGCCCGGGTGCACGAGCTGTTCGGCACCACGGGCAGCGAGACCAGCCTGCAGATCGATCCCCGCCTTATCCGCTGTCAGACCTGCGTCAGTGCGTACATTGGCGCAGCTTTTTTGTGCAGTGGAACGGTCATTGATCCGCAGAAAGAATATAATCTGGAATTTCTTACCTCCCGCACCAATCTGGCACGGGACTTTGAAGCGCTGCTGGCAGAGCATGAGTTTGCACCGCACCGCACCCGCCGCAACGGCGTGAACCTGATCTACGTCAAGACCGGGGCCAATGTGGAACGGCTGCTCAGCTTTATGGGCGCTGGAAACGCTGCAGAGGAAATGCATGCACAAAAAGCCTTCAAACAGGTGCGCAACCAGACCAACCGACAGACCAACTGTGATACGGCAAACCTTGGCAAAACGGCCCGTGCCAATGCGCAGACGCTGAAGGCCATCCGCTTTCTGGAAGAGCAGGATGCCCTTAGCACTCTGCCGGAGGTACTGCAGGAAGCCGCTGCCAAGCGGATGCAGTACCCGGATCTTTCGCTCACAGCGCTGTGCGGCTGCTTTGAGCCGCCCGTGAGCAAATCCGGCCTGTCGCACCGGATGAAGAAGCTGGAGGCATTGGCCGAAACGCTGCGGCAGAATCTGGAACAGGAGGCAAAAGCATGAGCGAAGCATTAGCCAATACCCGGCCTTTTGTCCATCTGCACATCCACACAGAGTACAGCTTGCTGGATGGTGCCTGCCGCATTGACCAGCTGATGGATCGCGTAAAAGAGTGCGGACAGACCGCCATTGCCTGCACCGACCACGGCGTGATGTACGGCTGCGTGCAGTTTTATAAGGCTGCAAAAAAGGCTGGCATCAAGCCTATCATCGGCTGTGAGGTGTATGTGGCCACCCGCACCCGCTTTGACAAGGTAAATAAGATCGACGGCAACAACCACCTGATCCTGCTGTGCAAAAATGAGACCGGCTACAAAAACCTGATCAAAATGGTGTCGGCCGCCTTTGTGGAGGGCTTTTATTCCAAGCCCCGCATTGATAAGGAACTGCTGGAAAAATATCACGAAGGTCTGATCTGCCTGTCGGCCTGTTTGGCAGGCGAAGTTCCACAGGCTATTCTGGCGGGCGATTATGAGCGCGCCAAAGCAGCAGCGCTGTGGTATCGAGACCTCTTCGGCGAGGGAAACTATTATATCGAGCTTCAGGACCATGGTCTGGAAGAGGATAATACTGTGCTGCCGCAGCTCATCAAGCTTGCACGGGAGACCGGCATTCCCATGGCAGCCACCAACGACTCCCACTATCTGCGCAAGGAGGATGCCAAAATGCAGGGCATCCTGCTCTGCATCCAGACCGGCAAGACCATTCAGGATGCGGATAAAATGGAGTTCCAGACCGACGAGTTCTATGTCAAAACGACAGACGAAATGTACGAGCTGTTCTCCATGGTGCCGGAAGCCTGCGAGAATACCGCCAAAATTGCCGAACAGTGTAACTTTGATTTTGATTTTGGACACACTAAAATTCCATATTACAAAGCGCCGAACGGTATGGATAATCAGGCGTTTTTTGAAAAGCTCTGCTGGGAAGGTCTGGAGCGCCGCTACGGCCCCAATGTTCCGCAGGCCAACAAAGACCGTCTGGAATACGAGATCGGCGTGGTCAAAAAGATGGGCTACACGAACTACTATCTTATCGTGTGGGACTACGTGAACTACGCCAAGAGTCAGGGTATCCCGGTAGGCCCGGGCCGTGGCTCCGGCGCAGGCAGCATTGCGGCTTACAGCGTGGGCATCACGGATATCGACCCCATCCGTTATAACCTGATCTTTGAGCGCTTCCTGAACCCGGAGCGCGTCAGTATGCCAGATTTTGATGTGGACTTCTGCTACGAGCGCCGTCAGGAAGTGATCGATTACGTCAACCGGAAATATGGTGCCGACCATGTGGCTCAGATCGTCACCTTTGGCACCATGGCCGCCCGCAACGCCATCCGCGATGTGGGCCGCGTGATGGGCATTCCGTATCAGCAGGTAGATGCTGTGGCAAAGCAGGTGCCCATGGAGCTGAAAATGACGCTGAAGCGTGCGTTGGAGGTATCGCCGGAACTTAAGCGGATGTACGATACCGACCCGCAGGTCACAGAGCTGATCGACACGGCCTTGAAGGTGGAGGGCATGCCCCGCCATGCTTCCACCCATGCGGCGGGTGTCGTCATTACCCCGGAGCCTACGGACTACTATCTGCCGCTGGCCACCAACGACGGCCTGCCTGTGACCCAGTTCAACATGACCGAGATCGAAGAACTTGGCCTTTTGAAGATGGACTTTCTGGGCCTGCGCACGCTGACCGTCATTCATGACGCGGAAACTGCTGTGCAGAAGCACCACCCGGAGTTTTCCATCCAGAAGCTGGATTACGACGACCCGGACACCTACAGGATGCTGGGACAGGGAGACACCGAGGGTGTGTTCCAGCTGGAATCTTCCGGCATGAAGCAGGTGCTTGTGGGCCTGCAGCCGCAGAACCTAGAAGACATTATCGCTCTGATCAGCCTGTACCGTCCCGGCCCCATGGATTCGATCCCCACCTACCTGCGCAACCGCCACGAGCCGGACAAAATCAGCTATAAGACCCCACAGCTGGCCCACATTCTGGATGTGACCAATGGCTGCATCGTCTATCAGGAGCAGGTCATGCAGATCTTCCGGGAGCTGGCAGGTTTTTCTTTTGGTCAGGCAGACAATGTCCGCCGTGCCATGAGCAAAAAGAAACATGCCGTCATGGAGGCCGAGCGAGAGCACTTTGTGTACGGCTGCACCGATCCCGGCAACGAATGCCCCGGCTGTGTGGCAAACGGCATCTCTGAGAAAGTGGCCAATGAGATCTACGATGAAATGTCCAGTTTCGCTTCATATGCGTTCAATAAGAGCCATGCGGCCTGCTATGCCTATGTGGCATTCCAGACGGCCTACCTCAAGTGCCATTATCCCAGTGAGTTCATGGCGGCTTTGCTGACCAGTGTGCTGGATAACACGGATAAGGTCATTGAATATTCCGGCGAGTGTGCCCGCCTTGGCATCAAGGTGCTGCCGCCGGATGTGAATGTTTCCAACGGCGGCTTCACGGCGGATGGAAGCGGTCAGATCCGCTTTGGCCTGAATGCGGTCAAAAATGTGGGCCGCAACCTGATCGAGAATGTGGTGAAGGGGCGGCAGAAGAAGCCTTACACCAGCCTGTACGATTTCTGCAAGCGGATGCATGGCAATGAACTGAACCGCCGGGCAGTGGAGTGCCTCATCAAGGCCGGCGCATTCGATCATCTGGGCAACAACCGCCACAGCCATGTGGAGGCCGTAGAGGGCATTCTGAAGAGCATTGAGACCGACTCTCGGCGCAATCTGGATGGACAGCTGGATCTGTTCTCGGTGATGAGCGGGGAAGCACAGAGCGGTGCTTCCGAGGATAACTATGAAATAAAGCAGCTGCCGGAGTACAGCCATAAGGAGCTGCTCCAGCAGGAAAAGGAAGTCAGCGGCCTGTATCTGTCCGGTCATCCGCTGGATGCTTACCGGGAACAATCGGCACGCATTGCATCCCACACCATTAAGGCGCTAACAGGGGAAGATGCCCATGTGAAGGATGGAGAAAAAGTGCGCATTGTGTGCGCGGTGGTAAAAAGCCGCATGATGACCACAAAGTCCAACAGCATGATGGCTTTTACCAGCGTAGAAGATCTGACCGGCACCATGGAAGTGATCGTATTCCCAAAGGTGCTGGATGCTTTCCGGGATTCACTGCACGAAAATGCAGTCGTCGTGATCGATGGCAGACTGTCGGTACGGGAGGATGAAGCTTCCAAGCTGCTGGCAGAGAGCATCGTCCCGGTCGAAAATTACGATCCGGCCCGACTGGATAACGGCAGGCCGGACCCGATGAAAACGGCAGCAAAGAAGCTGTATATCCGTGTGCCTTCCCGCAGCAGCAGGGAATATGCAAAGGTGGTCAATCTGCTTGGCATTTTTGATGGGGACATGCCGGTGCTCCTGTATCTGACCGATACCAAGCAGTATCTGCGTGTGCCGCGCCATCTGTACGCATCCGGCCATCCGCTGCTGTTCAAAGAGCTGGAAAGGCTGGTCGGAACGGACAACATTGCAACAAAATGACATTTCCGTGCACGAATCTTAACGCAAATCCGGCGGGATGGCTGTTTCCAAAATAAGGCGTTTGTGTTATAATGATTCAAGGCAAATGAAGTGCTTTGGACAGCGTTAAAACGGAGAGCGCTGTGATACCATTGGGTAAATGAAGAAACAAATTGGAGGGAAACTCTCGTATGGAAAAGCAGATCAAAACGATTGGCGTATTGACGAGCGGTGGTGATGCTCCTGGCATGAACGCTGCCGTGCGCGCCGTAGTCCGTACCGGCCTGCATAAGGGTTACCGCATGATCGGCATTCAGCGTGGCTACAATGGCCTGCTGAACGGCGAATGCTTTGAGATGAACCTGCGCAGTGTATCGAACATCATCTCTGCAGGCGGTACCATTCTGTATACCGCCCGCTGTCTGGAATTCAAGACCAAGGAAGGTCAGGACAAGGGTGCAGAGAAGTGCCGCGAACTGGGCATTGATGCGCTGGTGGTCATTGGCGGCGACGGTTCTTACCGCGGCGCTCGTGAGCTGGCCCACCGCGGCATTCCGATGATCGGTCTGCCCGGCACTATTGACAACGATATTTCCTGCACCGATTACACCATTGGCTACGATACCGCCATGAATACCGCGCTGGAGATGATCGACAAGCTGCGCGATACCACCCAGAGCCATGACCGCTGCAGTGTGGTCGAGGTCATGGGCCGCAACGCCGGTTATATTGCTCTGAATGTTGCAATTGCTTCCGGCGCTATGGCTGTTCTACTGCCGGAGAAGGAATTTGACATGCAGCGTGATATTCTGGATAAGATCGCTGAGACTCAGAAGACCGGCAAGCGTCACTTCATTATTATCGTTGCCGAGGGTGTCGGCCATGCACAGGAGATCGCAAACGAGATTCAGGCACGCACCGGCATCGACTCCCGCGCCACCATTCTGGGCCATGTCCAGCGCGGTGGTTCTCCCACTCTGCGTGACCGTGTGAACGCTTCTGCAATGGGCTACCATGCCGTGTGCCTGCTGGAGCAGGGCAAGTATAACCGCATCGTCGGCATGAAGGGCGAAAAGCTGGTGGATTACCCTGTGGATGAAGCTCTTGAAATGACCAAGACGCTTGACCCGGTGCTGATCGACGTGTGTAACACCATTTCTATCTGATATTTATAAAGCCAATACTATGGAGCTGTTCTCTCGAAGAATCGGGAGGATGGCTCTTTTTTTGCGTTTTAACGTAAAAAATACATGAACTGACTGGAACTTTCTGCATTTTTAAAAAAGAAAAATCGTGAATGAAAAGTGCATAGCTTAAAATTGAAATTTGTGGAAGGTGGTTTACGGGAAATTGTGAAGGAATACGCAGGGCGTGTTTTACTACTTTGGCAGGAAAATAACGATGATGCGTGAGGCAAAAATTGTAGCATAAAAAGCCAATTTTGTCTTGAACTTTTTGCCGTATGTGCTAGAATAAAAGAGAAAGGCATCCTTGTGTCCAACAGATATCTGGATGTGAATATTGGAAAGTAAATTCGGAGGTAATCACAATGGCTGATATGTTTGCACCGCTGGTAGCACAGCTGAAGGCAAATCCCAAGACGATCGTTTTCACCGAGGGCAATGATCCCCGCATTCTGGAGGCCGCTGCAAAGCTGCTGGCCGAGGGCGTGCTGAAGGTCGTCATGGTGGGCAACGAGGCTGAGTGCAAGGCTGCTGCTGCCGCCGGTAACTTTGATATTTCCGCTGCCGAGATCATCGACCCCGAGAACTATGCCGGTTTTGATGAGATGGTCAACACCATGGTGGAGCTGCGCAAGGGCAAGCAGACCGCTGAGGAGTGCACCGCTCTGCTGAAGAAGTCCAACTACTTCGGCACCATGCTGGTGAAGATGGGCAAGGCTGATTGCCTGCTGGGCGGCGCTACTTACTCCACTGCCGACACCATTCGTCCCGCTCTGCAGCTGGTCAAGACTAAGAAGGGCGCACATCTGGTCAGCTCCTGCTTCATTCTGGACCGTGACTGCGGTGAAGAGGGCCTGAAGCGCATTGCCATGGGCGACTGCGCTGTTAACATCGACTATACCGATACCATTGATAAGGCTACCGGCGAGGTCAAGATCCCTGCTGCTGCAAAGCTGGCTGAGGTCGCTGTTGAGACTGTCAAGACCGCAAAGCTGTTCGGCATCGATCCGAAGGTTGCTGTGCTGAGCTTCTCCACCAAGGGCTCCGGCAAGGGCGGCACCGTTGCTTTGAGCCATGACGCTGTGATCAAGGCTCAGGAAATGGATCCCGAGTTGGCTGTGGACGGTGAGCTGCAGTTTGACGCTGCCGTTGCTCCCGAAGTTGCACAGGTCAAGTGCAAGGGCAGCAAGGTGGCTGGTCAGGCCAACACCTTCATCTTCCCCTGCATCGAGGCCGGCAACATCGGCTATAAGATTGCTCAGCGTCTGGGTGGTTATGCAGCTTACGGCCCCATCCTGCAGGGTCTGAACGCTCCCATCAACGACCTGTCCCGTGGTTGCAACGCCGACGAGGTCTACAAGATGAGCCTGATCACTGCCTGCCAGTCTTGAGCTGACTGATTGAAAATAGCCGCCGCATTCACCGTACAAAACGGGCAGAATGTTGAGGCCTCAAAGGCAGATTTCAAAAAATGAGTATAGAAAAGCTGAGCATCTGTGAAAAAGCAGGTGCTCAGCTTTTTGCATTTTCAGTTCCAAAAAATTCTACTCTTTTTGAGGGAAAAAGATGAGATTTTTGCTTTCCGCTTTTCGTTGGCGCTATTTTGCAATAGCCTCTTTACAGGTTTGCTCAGTTCTTTTCGATATACACGCTGGTGGAGGGGAACGCAAAATCCACACCGTCGGCCTGCATGATGTCCATAATGTTCAGGTTCAGGTCGTTCTGCATCTGCAAAAATTCCGCGTAGGCGTTAGTCAGCAGGTAGGCGGAGACCAGAATGTTAATGCTGGAATCGCCAAAGTTTGCAAGCTGTACGATGTTGGTACCCTTGTTGGTGTAAGGGCTTGCGTCCAGCATGGTCTGCAAGTCTTTCATCAGCTGTTCCAGCTTCGGGCGGGTGGTGCTATAGGTGACACCCAGATTGAACTTGTAGGGCCGCATGGTGCGCAGGGCGGCGTTCTGCACGGTGGAAGAGCAGATCTTACTGTTCGTCACCACATTGATGGTTTTATCCAGCGAGCGGATGCGGGTGGAACGGAAGTTGATGTCGATCACTTCGCCTTCCACATCGCCCACAGTGATCCAGTCGCCCACCGAGAAGGGCTTGTCCAGCAGAATCACGATGCCGGAAAACAGGTTGCTGGCGCTTTCCTGTGCGGCCAGCGAGATGGTCAGACCAACCAGACCGGCACCGGCGACAATGCTGCCGATGGGAAAGCCCACTTCTTGTGCCAACGCTGCCACGCACAGCACGATCACCAGCACCTTGTAAGCGGTGTCCAGCAAAGAGCAGAGTGTTTTGTTGGAGCGGATCTCCGGGCTGCAGGAAGCCAGCAGCAGGTCGGCCAGATCCGATGCCGCATACAGGCCTTCGCAGACCAGCAGGGTCATGACAAGGCGGAAGCAGACCAACAGCAGCTTGGCAATGCCGGGAATGGCCCAGGGCAGGGAAGCTGCCGCCAGATATACGCCAACCGCAGTGCACATGCGCTGGATGGGTACCGCAAAGCTGCGCAGCAGGATGGGAGTGCCGTTAAAGTGCCACTTGCGGGCCAGCAGTGCCGGAATGCCCTTTTTGCTCAGCCAGCGGCGTACCAGCCATGCGGCAAGCAGAATGAGCAGCGCGCACCCTGCGCGCGCAGCCAGTGCAAACCAACCCTCCAGCAGCACAGAGCCAAACTCAAACGAAAGATCACGAATAGAAAAGATCATGATAACCTCCTGAATTTTATACGACCCATCTATGATACCATACCGCACCCACCCGGGCAAGAGCTTACAGAGAAGGGAGCTTGAAAGAATTACTTTGACATTTTTTGCACAAATTTTAAGATGCCCTCTTGACAAGCTGGGCCTGCCACGCTATACTTTGTGCCAGAAAGTTCGTTTCAGGGCGGGGTGAGATTCCCCACTGGCGGTAAAGTCCGCGACCACCCGCAAGGGTGCTGACCCGGTGCAACTCCGGGACCAACGGTATAGTCCGGATGCAAGAAACGGCAGGCAAATCGTTGTCTACGCGCCCTGTTGCAGTGTTTTTGTTGCAGCAGGGCGCTTTTCTATTTGTCCTTCCCGTTCCAAAAAACAAGATACGAAAAGAGCTTTCGGAACAATTTTTGTAAGGGGCATCTTACCCCGGGAAGGATCATTACCATGAAAAAAAGCACGACTCACAATCTTACTGTTGCCGCCATGCTCAGTGCGGTGGCCTTTATCCTGATGTTCATTGAGTTTCCCATTCCGATGCTCATTCCTTCCTTCGTCAAGATGGACTTTTCTGACCTGCCGGCTCTACTGGGTGCCTTTGCTCTCGGCCCGGTGTACGGTGTGGTCATCAGCTTTATGAAGAACCTGCTGCACATCGTTATCAAGGGCACTTCCACTGCATGCGTGGGCGAGCTGTGCAACTTCATGCTGGGTGCGGTTTTCTCCGCTGTGGCAGGCGTTATCTATAAGCACCACAAGAGCCGCAAGACCGCCATCATTGGTGCTATTGCAGGCGCTGCAGCCATGGCTGTGTTCAGCGTACCGTCCAACTACTTCATCACCTATCCGGCCTATGTGCAGTTCTACCACATGCCGCTGGAAGCCATCCTCGGCATGTATCAGGCCATCCTGCCTTCTGCAGACAGCCTCATCAAGTGCCTTGTCATCTTCAATATGCCCTTCACGCTGGTCAAAGGCCTGCTGGATGCAGTGCTGTGCATGCTGATCTACAAGCCGCTGTCTCCCATCCTGCACGGCAGAAAGTAACTTGTTCTCCATTTTTTCTTCTTCTCAAATCATATAACCACAGCAAAACTCCCCGGTCAGGTCCCGCAGTGCGGTTCCCGGCCGGGGAGCTGTTATTTAGAGGAAAATATATCCGCCAGCGGTCGATCAGGCTAATGCCCCTTTGTCCAGCCATCTGCCGCGTACCAGCCGCACAAGGAACAGCACACCGCGCATGGTCAGCTCAAAGCTCATGGCCATCCATACGCCCACCAGCCCAAAATGCGGAGCCAGCAGGGAAGCCAGCGTGAGCCGGATGCCCCACATGCTGACAAGGTTCAGCACAAAGCATCCCGTGCTGTCTCCGGCACCCTGCATGGCACCGCTGGCAACGATACTGGCACCGAACATCGGTTCGGCCAGTGCTTCAATGCGCAGCACCTGTGCGCCCAGCGCAATAACTGCCGCATCTGCGGTGAAAATACCCATCAGGTTTGGCGCAAAAATGTACATGCCAACACCGGTCAGCGCCATGATGCCTATGCCCATGCCGGTGCACAGCCAGGCAAAGTTTTTTGCCATATCCCGACGGTTTGCGCCCACGGCCTGCCCCACCAGTGCAAGGGATGCATCCTGAATGCCATAGCCTGCCATGTAGCACAGGCTTTCGGCGCTCACACCCAGACTGTTGGCAGCAATGGCGGTGGTGCCAAGGCCGGATACGATGCGGATGAGCAGCACCTGCGCCGAGGAAAGAACTGCACGCTCTGCGGCCAGCGGTGCGCCTACCTTCCACAGGTTCTGCAGGCAGGCTTTGGTAATGTGCCAGGAGCCGGGCTTGCGGATGCACAGCGGGCCGTCCCGCAGCAGCAGGATGGCAAGGGTCAGCACACCGCTGATAGCGGTAGCAAGGGCGGTGCCCAGTGCTGCGCCCGGTACCCCCCAGCCAAGGCCCCAGACGGTCATTGTGCGGCCAAACACCACCATCTCACGGGTGGGATTGATGAGGCAGAAGTTAAAGATCACATCCAGCACGCAGGTCAGCACGCTGATAAGGCCCGGTGTCAGGGCATCGCCGGAGGAACGCAGCATGGAGGAGTAGGTTCCCATGATCATCAAAAAGGGCAGGGAAGCCGACCAGATGGCAAAGTAGGCCGAAGCATCCGCCTGCAGGGAAGGGTCGGCGCCCAGCCATCCGGGCAGAAAACGGCTGATGCCAATGCCGAAGGCCGCAGCTGCAAGGCCCACCACAAGGTTGAAGATCATAGATTGGCGCAATACACCGCGTGCATCGTCCTGCCGGTCTGCACCCAGATACTGTGCCACCTGAATGGCAAAGGACATATATAGACCGGCCAGCATTCCATGCATGAGCCACGTGCTGGAACTGACGATGCCAATGGATGCCGTAGCAGATGCACCGATATGCCCCACCATGGCTGCGTCGATGTACTCCACCGCAGTTACCACGATCTGCTGCAGGATGGATGGGATGCTCAGTGTGAGCACCACCTGCATGGTGTGCCGCAGCGGCACCTGTTCGCCCCGGCGCATCTGCGCCGAAAGCTGCTCAAGAGAGATGGACATGAGTTCTCCTTTTATAGAAACAATAACTTTTTCGACAGACTGATATACTATTATAAGTGCGGTGCTGCAGAAAGTCAATCAAACGTGGATTTTTCTCCGGGAATGATTGATTTTTTATGGATAGCGTGATACACTTCTCTCACAAACATAAAAGAAAGAGGAACTTTGAATATGATCGAATCACTGCTTTCGGTCGTAGGACAGCGCGGTGTCGATGCTCTGGCATTCCTGCTGGCGTTTGCCCTTACGGCTTTGATGGACTCCGTTTTTCACGATAAGCTTCCGCACGACCATGGCCGCGAGTTTGCGGTGAACGGTGCGCTTTCCAAGGGTAAGGCCCGTGGGTCCGGCCTGATCTTCGTGCTGTGCATCGCACTGGTATCGCTGGCATTCCTGCCGTTCAAGGTGGAATACGTCATCTACACCATCCTGCTCATTGCATCCATGCTGTCCGGCTACTTTGACGATGCTGCTGAAACTGCATGGAACGAGTATAAAAAGGGTATCATTGATTTTGCCATTGCCATTGTTGCAGGTGTGACCTACCTCAACTTCAACGGCTGCGGTGTGAATTTCCTGCAGTGGAGCTTCACTCTGCCGTATGCTGTGTACCTGCTGCTGATCGTTATTCTGATCTGGACCAGCATCAATGTGGTCAACTGCACCGATGGCGTGGACGGCCTTTCGGCAAGTGTTGCAGTGGTGACCATCGGAACCTACCTGCTGGCCTATAAAACAGAGCTGGCCGAGTATGGCACCGCAGGTGTTGTGTTCATGGGTGCGCTGCTGGCCTATCTGTGGTCCAACGCAAAGCCGTCCAGCCTGCTGATGGGCGATGCCGGCAGCCGCGCAATGGGCTTCTTTATCGCAATGCTGTCCCTCAAATGCGGCCATCCGTTTGCCTTCCTGCTGGCAGCCATCGTGTTCATCGTGGATGGCAGTCTGGGCATCCTGAAGATCAGCCTGAAGCGCTTTTTGCACATTTCCATCCTCAAGAACACCCGCACCCCTTTGCACGACCACGCCCGCAAGAATAAGGGCTGGAGCGACGAGCAGGTGGTGGCCCGCTGGCTGATCATGCAGTGTGTGGCTTCGGCTTTGCTGCTGCTCATTGTCCGCGGCTAAAATATAGCAATCAAAAAAGACGCTTGGTCTTGTCTGAATATGTTTTCCCGGCAGGGAAGCATACAGCAGCGTATCAAGCGTCTTTTATAGTTCTATCATTCGTTACAGCCCGGCCTTTTTTGCTGCAGCCTGCACGACATGGCCCACCAGCACCGAGGTGGTCACAGTGCCCACACCGCCGGGTACCGGCGTGATGGCATCCACTACCGGCTCTGCTTCGCTGAACTTTACGTCACCGCACAGCTTGCCCTTTTCGTTCACATGGATGCCCACGTCTACCACGGTCTGGCTCTCACGCAGGCAGTCGGCACCCACGGCACCCATCTTGCCCATGGCCACTACTACCACATCTGCTTCCTTGCAGATGGCGGGCAGGTTCTGCGTGCGGGAATTGCAGATGGTCACGGTGGCGTTCTCGCGGTCCAGCATCATGGCTGCGGGCTTGCCTACCACAAGGCTGCGGCCCACTACGACAGCGCGCCTGCCGGAAAGCGGAATGTTGTAATACTTCAGGATCTCAAGGCAGGCCTGCGCGGTGCAGGGAGCATAGCCGAGATCGGTATTAGTGAACACACCGGCCAGAGAATCGTCCGTGATGCCGTCAATGTCCTTTTCCGGAGCCAGCGCCGCACGCACAGTGCGGTCATTGAACTGCTTGGGCAGCGGACGGAACAGCAGGCATCCGTGGATGGTATCCTCTGCGTTCACCTCGGCGATCACCTTCAGCAGATCGTCCTGCGAAGCATCGGCGGGCAGAAGAAACTGCTTTACCTCCACACCCACCTTGCCGCAGCGGGCGATCACGCCGCGCTCGTAGGAGAGGTCGTCCTCCCGCTCACCCACACGCACCACGGCCAGCGTGGGAGTGATGCCTTTTGCCTTGAGCTGCTCACACAGCGCCGCATTGCGTTCGTTCATAGCGGCTACAACGGGTGCGCCCTTCAAAATCGTTGCCATAATACTTTTCCTCACTTATTCCGCAATTTGTTCGTCACGGATGCAAAAACAGCGTCTGCCCGCGACACAAATTCATCCAGCAGTTTGTCTGTTTTTGCGTCCAACGCAGCAGCGCGCTCACGGTCTGCCATCAGCTTTGTGTTGATGAACACATTCAGGCTTGCGGCCTGCAAGGCTGCCTTGCACAGAGCGGCTGCACAGCCTGCGTCTGAGACGGCCATCACGCTGCCTTTGGCGGCGTATTCTTCCACCAGAGCAATGCCCTCGGCGCACTTTTCCATGACCTCAAGTGGCACGGCACAGGCGGCAGCCAGCGCCTTTTCCAGCACGGCGGCTTTGTGTGCAGCCTGCTCTGGTGTGTCCTTGGGCAGGCCGTAGGCCGCAGCCAGCGGCGCAAAGGCATCGGCATCGGCCTGCACCAGCGCCTCCAGCTCTTTGCGCAGGGCATCGGCCTTTGTGTTCAGTGCCTGAATGTCTGCTTCCACGGCGGCATATTTCTTTTTGCCGGTGGTCAGGTTGCCCACCATATTGCCCAGCGCTACACCGGCAGCACCCACCAGCGCCGCCGTTCCGCCGCCGCCCGGCGTGGGTGCTTTGCTGGCCAGCTCTGCGAGAAATTTCTCACAGCTCAGCTTAGTCATTTCCATTTGTAAATACCCCTCTCTGTTACGTAGGCATCCAGCCGCTGGTCGTGCTCGTCTACGGCAGCATGTTCCACCCGCTGTGCCTCAAATGCAATGCCGATCTTCACCGCGTTTTTGCAGCGGGGAAGATACCGGTCGTAATAGCCCTTGCCCATGCCGACCCGGAAGCAGTCTGCATCAAAAGCCGTGCAGGGTACAAGGACCAGATCCAGCGCTTCCGGCAGCAGGATCTCCGACCGGCTCAGGATGGGGGTGCGGATGCCGTACTGTCCCATCTCCCAGCCGTCCGGGCCGGGCACAGCGGCTGTAAGGGAATACGCCTCGCCGCACACCGGATAGGCCAACGTTTTGCCTTGCGCCTGCGCCTTTTCCGCAAGGGCAGAAAGGTCGGCTTCGGAACCAAACGCTGCGTACAGCAGGATGGTCTGCGCATTCTGCACGGCAGCCAGCTGCCAGAGGAATGCGCACAAAGCGGTATTTGCAGCCTTACGTTCTTCCGGGCCGAGAGCCTTGCGTGCGGCACGGCCCGCTTTGCGCTGGGTCTGCTTTGCTTCACTGACCGTCACCAGAGAACACCTCGCTTCATCTGAAGGTTGACTGACTTGAAAAATATACAAAAACGGCACTGCATTTTTATACAAGTATAATAAACACTTCAGACGAAAAAAGCAAGCCTTTTGGCAAAATGGAAGTTGAAGATTCTGCAGCTTTCTGCTATGATAAAAGAAAGCAATTCGGTTCGTGCGCGGAGCAGGGTGGCTTGAAGAGATCCAGAGATCCGGGGCTTTCTCCGGAAATTGAGAGGGGTAGAATATTATGTACAATGAAATGATGGACACCATCGGTCTGGTCAATACCGTTGATCCGGAGTTGGCCGCAGCCATGGATCGCGAGCTGAACCGTCAGCGCCAGAACATTGAACTGATCGCCAGTGAGAATATCGTCTCTCCCGCCGTCATGGCCGCAATGGGCAGCATCCTGACCAACAAGTACGCCGAGGGCCTGCCCGGCAAGCGCTACTATGGCGGCTGTGTCTATGTGGACGAGGTGGAGAACATTGCCATCGAGCGTGCCTGCAAGCTGTTCGGCGCGAAATATGCCAATGTTCAGCCCCACTCCGGTGCACAGGCCAATCTGGCAGTTTATTTTGCTCTGCTGGATCTGGGCGATACTGTCATGGGCATGGACCTGTCTCAGGGCGGCCATCTGACCCACGGTTCTCCGGTGAACATGTCCGGCAAGAACTATAACTTTGTCTCTTACGGTGTCAATGCCGACGGCGTGATCGACTATGCTGAGCTGGAAAAGCAGGTTAAGAAGGTGCGCCCCAAGCTGATCGTGGCCGGTGCGTCTGCATATCCCCGTGCCATCGATTTTGAGAAGATCGCTGAGATTGCCCACGGCTATGGTGCATATCTGATGGTGGATATGGCCCACATTGCCGGTCTGGTGGCAGGCGGCTATCACCAGAGCCCTGTGCCGTATGCTGATGTTGTGACCACCACCACCCACAAGACCCTGCGCGGCCCCCGCGGCGGTCTGATCCTGACCAACAATCCCATTCTTGCAAAGCGCATCAATTCTGCCGTGTTCCCCGGCACCCAGGGCGGCCCGCTGGAGCATGTGATCGCCGCAAAAGCTGTCTGCTTTGGTGAAGCACTGAAGCCGGAGTTCAAGGAATATGCCCGCAAGATCGTGGAGAATGCACAGGCTCTGGCAGCAGAGCTGCAGGCACGCGGTGTCAAGCTGGTATCCGGCGGCACCGACAACCACCTCATGCTGATCGACCTGCGTGACGAGGAGTGCACCGGCAAGGAGCTGGAAGCACGTCTGGACAGCGTGCACATCACCGCCAATAAGAACACTGTCCCCGGCGAGACCCGCAGCCCGTTCGTGACTTCTGGCGTGCGTCTGGGCACCCCGGCTGTTACCACCCGCGGCATGGGCGTGGCCGAGATGAAGGTGATCGCCGACTGCATCGCCGATTGCATCTGGCACTACGACGAGAAGAAGGACGAGATCAGTGACCGTGTGCTGAAGCTGACCCGGGATTTCCCTCTGTATCAGTAAATATCGCATTGTTTGAAAGAGGAAGCGCCTTCGGGTGCTTTCTCTTCCTTTTTTGCTGGGTTTGTGTTACCATAAACGCAAAGACAAAAGGAGAAATGACCATGAAGCGTACAGGGCTGTTACATCTATATTACGGTGATGGCAAGGGCAAGACCACCGCTGCCATGGGCCTTGCTTTGCGGGCCATGGGCAGCGGAAAGCGGGTGGTGATCCTGCAGTTCCTCAAAGGCGGCAAAAGCGGCGAGGTGCCGCTGCTGGAACAGCTGGGTGCAAAGGTGTACCGCGGCAAGGCGGGGCAGAAATTCGTGTTCCAGATGAACGAAGCGGAAAAGGAAGCCACCCGCCAGCTGCAGAATGCGAACCTCACAGCTGCCATGGCCGACCCTGCCGACCTGCTGATTTTGGACGAAGCAGGCAGCGCATGGGAACTGGATATGGTGGATAAAGCCCTGTTGCAAAAGGCTGTGCTGGAACGCCCGGCAGAGCAGGAATGCGTGCTTACTGCCCATGCTGCGCCGCAGTGGATGCTGGATGCCGCCGACTATGCCACGGAGATGAAGTGCCACCGCCACCCTTACCAGAGGGGAATTTCCGCCCGGCAGGGCATTGAATACTGACCACGGCAGCAGGATACCGGGTGCATGAGTGAAAAGCGCAAAAACCGGGATGGGGTATTTTTCATCTTGCATTTAGCCCACTGGTGTGATATGATGAAGACAAGAAATCATGCGTGCATTTTCTGAGCAGACCCACCACAGAACAGGGAACCGCTCCGCACCGCTGCCGGGCAGTTCCCGACGGCGTTTTGTTTGAAACTGCGGTTAGCGCTTCCTAACAGATTCTGCGTCAACGGGCCGATGCGCGCAGAAGATCTGGAGGGGAATAAAATGATTGAAACGATCGTAAAAGTAGATGGTATGATGTGCGGCATGTGCGAGAGCCATGTCAACGAAGCCGTGCGCAAGGCCTTCCCGGAGGTAAAAAGGGTGTCGTCCTCGCATGCAAAAGCCCAGACGGTGATCCACTCGGAACAGCCGCTGGACGAGCAGAAGCTGCGGGATGCCATCAATGCAACCGGCTATGAGGTCAAGGGCGTAAGCAGTGCACCTTACGAGAAAAAAGGCTTTTTCTCGTTTTTGAAAAAGTAAGCAAACCTTAACACACATAAGGGAGGCGTATCTGGATGAGGATTCTGGTTTACGGTGCAGGCGTTTTGGGTTGCGAGCTGGCCCATGTGCTGATGCAGAACAAAAAGAACGTTGTCACGCTGCTTGCACGCGGAGAGTGGAAGGAAATGATCGACCAGAAGGGTTTGGTCATCCGCCACTGGGTGCAGCGCAAGACCACAACGGAACGGATCAAAACCGTGGACACTCTTGCCCCGGATGATTATTATGATCTCGTCTTTGTGGTCGTGCAGGCGGGCCAGCTGCCGGATGTGCTTCCTGTGCTCAAGGCCAACAAGAGCCAGTATTTTGTGTTTGTGGGCAATAACCCGCAGGCAAAGCAGGTGCTGGAATTCATGCAGCGCCCGGCGGATAAGATCGCATTCGGCTTTCAGGGCACGGCAGGCCGCCGTGAACACGACCATGTGGTCAGTGTGTACGCCAGTGCTGGCATGACGGTGGGCGGTGCCACAACTCCGCTTTCTGGCACCTTCCGAACCCGGCTCAAGACCGCCTTTGACGGTGCAAAATACAAGCTGACCTTCTATGGCGATATGGATGAATGGCTCAAGTGCCACATTGCATTCGTTCTGCCGGCGTGCTATGTGTGCTATGCCTGCAACGGCGATCTGCACCGGGCCACCAAGCAGCAGCGCGGTGCCATTCTGGATGCCGCCTATGAAGCCTGCCTGATGCTCAAGGATGCGGGCATCCCGGTGAACGATGCCAACAACACCGATAATTTCCAGCCCGGCACATCGGCCCGCCGTAAGATGGAAGCGATGGTGTTTACCATGACAAAAACACCGCTGGGCAGATTGTGCGTTTCGGATCACGCCATGCACGCAGTGTCCGAAATGAAGTATCTGGACGAAGCGTTCGATGCTCTGCGCAGGCAGACCGGCACGGCAATGCCCATGTGGGAAAAGCTGCGCAATGAAATGCCCTCGTGGGATAGCCTGCAGCAGAACCGGAAAGCAGCAAAATAAAACAAAAAAGAAGCAAAGGCACTGCCGCTCCTGTTTTGGGTGCGGCAGTGCCTTTTTGTTTGGGTCTCATTTATTCCAGAAGTCCTGCAGGGCAGCGGCCAGTTCTTCGCAGCTGCGCAGATAGCGGATATGCCGCCAGTGAGGAGGGAACAGCCGGATGTATTCCTGCTGGGCAAACCGGTCGTCCAGCAAAAGCACCGCACCTCTGTCTTCCGGCGTGCGGATCACGCGCCCTGCGGCCTGCAGTACCTTGTTCATGCCGGGATAGCGGTAGGCATAATCAAATCCAAAGCCGTTCTGTGCGTCATAATAACGGCGAAGCATTTCCTGCTGCGGATTTACCTGCGGCAGGCCCACACCCACAATGGCGCACCCGATCAGGCGGCTGCCTGCAAGATCAACTCCCTCACCAAAGATGCCGCCCATCACGCCAAAGCCCAGAAGCGTTTCGGCCGGGTCCGGCACAAACTGAGCCAGAAATTCAGCCCGAGCGGCATCATCCAGCCGGCTTTCCTGCACAAGGGTGCGAATGCCCGGGTAACGTGCTGCAAAATCTTCGTGTACCTGCCGCAGATATGCGTAGCTTGGGAAAAAGGCAAAGTAGTTTCCCGTTCTGGCCTGCACCAGCCGGGCCAGTGCATCCGAAACTGCCTGCACGCTGGCTTCGCGGTCGCGGTAGCGGGTAGAGATATTCGGCAGGCAATACAGCCCCAGATTTTCAGCCGGGAAGGGACTGTCCAGTGCGACGGCACGTGCATCGCTGCAGCCCAGAACACTGCGGTAGAACGAGGGCGGAGCCAGTGTTGCACTGAACAGCGCTGCGCTGCGCCCTGCGGCAAGGCTGGCATCCACAAAAGGTGCCGGGTCCAGACACAGCAGCTGCAATTCAAGCTCTCTGCCGCGCGCGGTAAGCTGAGTGACAAAGTGGCTGTCGTATCGTTCGGCGGCACGGGTGATGTCCTGTACAGCAAAATAAAGCTCCAGCAACTGTGCGTGTACTTCGGCATCCGGGTTCGCTTCCAGCCAGTCCTGCAAAGGTGCCTGTACGGCCCGCAGCGGACTGAGCAGGGCAGAGGGCGGCTCCTGCAAAAACACAGTACTGTCCTGTGCATACAGCGGTTCGGGCAGTTCCAGTGCGGGGGCAGTGTTTTCAGGCAAAAGACTGGTCTGTGCCGGGTCTGCGGCATCGGTCTGGCTGCTGTGCCGGGGTGCAAGCTGTATGCAGGCTTTCCGGGCTTCCAGCAGGGCTTTGTCTGCTTTGGTCAGAGCGGTCTTTAAAGCACTTTTGCCCTTGCCCAATGCGCGTTTTGCCTCGGTCAGGCTGCTTTTACAAAAGCGTGCAGAATACATTGCTCTGGCTCTGTCGGGCAGGTTATGTGCTTCATCGATCAAAAACAACCAGTCGCCGGAAGAATCAAAGAACCGCTTCAGGTGCACCACCGGATCGAACAGGTAATTGTAATCCCCAATGACCACATCGCACCACTCGCTCAGGTCTAGCCCCAGCTCAAAGGGACACACCGAAAAACGCTTTGCCGCCCCGGCCAGCGCTGCGCGGTCAAAGCTGCCGGTACCGTCCAGCAGAGCTGTCAGTGCATCCTTGATGCGGTCGTAGTAGCCGTTGGCGTAGGGACAAAGCTCCGGCAGGCAGGCGGGATGTCCCTCTGCGTCCGGGTGCAGGCAGACCTTTTCCTTGGCGGTCAGCGTCACACTGCGCAGGGCAAGCTCTGGCTGGGCCGTATGCAGCCGGGTCAAGGCATCCTCGGCGGCAGTCTGGGTCGTGTTGCGGGCCGTGAGATAGAACAGCTTTTCTCCGTTGCCTTCGCCCATGGCTTTCAGCGCGGGGAAAAGCGCGCTCATGGTCTTGCCAATGCCGGTAGGAGCCTGACAGAACAGCCGCGTACCGCCCTTGCAGTCGGCGGTCTTGCCAGCGCGGCAGGCGCGGTAGATCTCGCCCGCCATAGCCCGCTGTCCGGGCCGGTACTGCGCAAACGGGAACTGCAGTGCCGCAAGGCTCTGAGTACGCTTTACATCCCACTCTATCCGGCGCTGTGCCCACGGAGCATACTGGCACAATAATTTGTCAAGAAATTCATCCAGCTCCTGCTGTGTAAAGCGGCGGATAAAGCGGATGATCTGATCGGTGTCTATCTGATAATAAGTCAGCCGGACGTTCAGTTCCGGCAGGCTTTGCTGTGTGGCATAAATGGCACCGTACACCATGCCCTGTGCCCAGTGGCAGGTGTTCATATCCTCAGTGATCTCTTCCGGCGGCACAGCGGTGGTCTTGATCTCATCAATGACTACCGTGCCAGTCTCATCGGTAAAAATGCCGTCAGCCCGGCCCTCAAGGGTAAAAGTGATGTCCTCTGCCTGCCGCTCTACGGAGAGAAATACCTCAGCCTGATAGCCGTCTCCGGCAGCTTTTTGCAATTTGCGGTGGATGTGGGCACCTTCCAGTGCACGGTCAAACCCTGTAAACCGGCTGTCAATGCTGCCGGTCCGCAGCAGAAATTCCACCAGCTGCCGGATGGGCAGATGAACCGTTGCCAAAGCATTTCACCTCCGCTTTTGGGATACATTGACGAACCGGGAGTTTCTCTGAAGACCGTCCGCTGGGGTGGGACCCTGTTGCCGTGAGGCAATAGGGCGGGCGATGGAATGGCCCGAATCGTGTCTGAAGAGAAATTACCGGTTCGTCGACGTAAACTGATTATTTCAGGCCGAACATCTCCATGCATTCTGCTGCCGCTTCATCCACTTTGCCAAAATCCACCGCTGCACGGTAATAGGTCTCCAACTCATCGTGGCAGCTCTTGGCCTGTGCCATCAGGGCACTGGCCTGTTCCAGCAGTTCGGCGGCAGCACGCTCGTTAAAGCGCAGCCGTGCCCGGTACGCTGCCAGATTTTCCCTGTCAAGGAAGCGGGTGCACCGCACAGCCTGCACACTGGGCAGATGCACCGGATGCCAGCGATTATCCGTCAGGAAGGCAAGCTTCAGCTCCGGGATCAGGATATGGTCGATCTTATCCTCCGGGTGCATGGCGCATGGACAGGTAATAATGTGGTAGCCCCGCGTCAGGGCTTCGGCGCGAATCAGCTCCAGCAGCAGGCGGGACACTGCGCCGTAATCATCCCGGAACACGATAAACTTATCCGCCAATGCCTGTGCAGTGCCCTGATAAAACATTTCACCCTTGGGGGTGACGGCGGAAAGCAGGCGCAGCTCTTCGCTGCCAATGCCTTCCGTGCGCGGCATCACCCGGGTGCACAGCCGTTTGACATAACGGCGCACCTTGTCGAAATTGGCGCTGCAGGCTTCGGCGCGGCGGCTGTCCAGCAAAAGGCTGCCTGCCGATGCAATATATCGTGCAGCGCGGCTGCGCAGCAGGGCGTTGCGGGCAAACAGCGCCTTGACCTCATCGGTGCACTGGTGCAGCTTTTCTGTATCGATGGTGTGGTACAAACTCACTACCACTTCGTCCGCACCGGGAGCATCCGGCTCCACCACATGGGGTGCAGTGGCATCCACGATGGCCCTGTGCTGCCCGGGCAGAATCACGCCGTCCAGACTGTCCGGGTCGCTGGCACAGTGGATGCGCTGCGTCAGTTCGCCGCGCTGTTCGGCAGCACGGGCAAGCCGCTTCATCAGGGTGGATTTGCCGCAGCCCGGCCCGCTTTTGATCAGGTACATCTGCATACCGGGTTCGTGGCGCAGCGGTTCAAAATAGCCCTTGAAACCGGCAGGCGTTGTGGCACCCAGAAAGAAATCAATGGAATCATGTCGTGCAGTTTCCATAATCGAACACCTCTCTTTTTGTTTTAGAGTATGCAAAAGGAAGGTGTTTGGTTCTTGCAGCGGGAATGATTCAGTCTTTATGATAGGTATGTTTGCACACCGTTTCAATGTTGTCCCGCAGGGCAGTAAAATCAGCAAAGGCTGCAGGCTTGTTCTGCGGGCTGCGCAGCAGAGCGGCAGGGTGGAAGGTTCCCATGAACAGGATGCCGCCCTTTTCGTACAGCTGGCCATGCTCCTTGGTCACGGAGAAATCCTTTCGGATCATCCGCTGGGCGGCAATGCGGCCAAGGCAGACCACGATCTTTGGCTTCAGCAGGCGGAACTGCTCCCGCAGCCAGGGCATACAGGCTTCGCTCTCAGCAGGCTGAGGGTCACGGTTCTGCGGCGGGCGGCACTTGACGATGTTTGCAATATAGCAGTTCTTCGTGCGGTCAAGGTCGATGGCAAACAGATATTTGTCCAGCAGCTGGCCGCTGCGCCCCACAAAGGGCAGACCCTGCTCATCCTCATTCTGGCCGGGGCCTTCGCCCACAAACAGAACTTCGGCATCTTCCACACCCTGACCGAACACTACATTGGTGCGGGTCTTGCACAGCTCGCAGCGGGTGCAGGCAAGACAGCTTGATCTTAATGTTTCCCAATCCATGGCGGCTTGATCTCCTCTTGAAACGGTATGATACTTAGTTCACAAATCGGAACAGCTTTTCTCCTAAAATAATAGTACAAAATCTAGGATGGTACGATGCATTGCATGAAATGACGAATCCACTCAATGCCTCTTTTAGTATACGACTTTTCGGCAACATCATCAATACAGTGGCCGACAATCTTTTTAATGACATGCTCATCCACACCGGCTTTCTTTGCCGTGGTGACGAACTGAACACGACCATCATGAGGACGATGCGGGGGGCAAGGCCTGAAGCATTCACGACGAATGCGTTGCCCTTTCTGTGTGTATTTTGGCTGGCGACTCAACGATACCACAGGACGATTCACTCGTTATGGATGTGGAGAAATCAAACGATAAAACGTTTCTTTATCAAAAGAATAAACAAAGAGTATCTTCGCATGTTGATTTTAAATCAATCTGCAGCGGCGATTGAAAACGATTACACATGCAGATTTCAAAGCACTTATACAAATTGTATCCGCTTTCTCTTTGCAGAGCGCGGCTGGATGTGTTATAATCAAAATAGTTTTCTGCGATGCATTTTCAGGCGGTAGTGCCGGACGGCAGCGCGGGAGAAACCGGATAGCGGGAGAGTGGAACTTTTGGAGTTGGAACAGGCAAAAAAGCGCGTGGAAGAATTGCGCGCTGTGATCGAGAAAAACAATCGGCTTTACTATGACCAGGATGCCCCGGAGCTTGAAGATTTTGAGTATGATGCTCTGACCCGGGAACTGAAAGAATTGGAAGCGCAGTTTCCGCAGCTGGTCACGGCATCGTCGCCTACCCAGAAGGTAGGCGGCACGGCCAGCAGCAAGCTGCCCAAGGTGACCCATGCGGTAAAAATGGAAAGCCTGCTGGATGCATTTTCGTATGATGAGCTGCGGGATTTTGACCGCCGCGTGCGGGAAGCCGGCATAGAGCCGGAGTATGTGGTGGAGATCAAGATCGATGGCCTTTCCTGCAGTCTGGAATACGAAAACGGTGAGCTGGTTCGTGCCTCTACCCGCGGCGATGGCGTGGTGGGCGAGGACGTGACTGCCAATGTCCGCGCCATTCGCAGCATTCCCAAAAAGTTGAAGGATGCACCTGAATTTCTGGAAGTGCGCGGTGAAGTATATATGCCGCATGGCGCGTTCCAGAAGCTGTGTGCAGAGCAGGAGCTGCAGGGCGCAGCGCCCTTTAAAAATCCGCGCAATGCGGCTGCCGGTTCGCTGCGCCAGAAGGATGCAAAGATCACCGGAAGCCGGGGCCTTTCTATCTTTGTTTTCAATGTGCAGCAGATCCGCGGCAAAACGCTTACCAAACATGCCGAAAGCCTGGATTACCTCAAGAGCCTTGGCCTGCCGGTCTCGCCGCGCTATCATATCGTGCATGACATTGAGCAGGCCATTGCCGAGATCGAGCAGATCGGCCAGAACCGTGCCAAACTGGATTTTGATATGGATGGTGCAGTAATCAAGCTGAACGATTTTGCACAGCGCGATTTGATGGGTTCCACCAACAAATTCCCACGCTGGGCAATTGCGTTTAAGTATCCGCCAGAGGTAAAGGAGACAACGCTGCGCAGCATTGAGGTCGCAGTTGGCCGCACCGGTGTTCTTACCCCGACGGCCTGCTTTGACCCTGTCTTTCTGGCGGGTACTACCGTTGCCCGCGCGACCCTGCACAATGAGGATTTTATCCATCAGTTCGGCCTTTGCATCGGCGATACCATTCAGGTGCGCAAGGCGGGTGATATCATCCCGGAAGTGATCGGTGTTACCAATCACGCAGAGGATGCACAGCCCTATGAGATGCCCACGGTCTGCCCCTCCTGCGGTGCGCCAGTCGTTCATCTGGAGGATGAAGCAGCTCTGCGCTGTGTTAACCCCGAGTGCCCGGCACAGGCACTGCGCAATATCATCCATTTTGCTTCCCGCGATGCAATGGATATCGAGGGCCTTGGCACAGCAGTTGCCACCCAGCTGGTGGAGAAGGACATGGTGCACTCCGCAGCGGATATCTACACGCTGACACGGGAACAGCTGCTGACGCTGGATAAGTTCAAGGAGAAGAGCGCCGATAACCTGCTGAACGCCATCGAGGCTTCCAAGCAGAACAATCTGGATAAGCTCCTGTTCGGCTTTGGCATCCGCAACATTGGCGATAAAGCTGCAGCCCTGCTGGCAGAGCATTTCGGTACGCTGCAGGCTGTCCGGGAAGCAAGTGCAGAGCAGATCAGCGAGATCGATGGGTTTGGTGGCGTAATGGCGCAGAGCGTCGTGGAATTCTTTGCAAAAGAGGGAACGACCGACCTTGTCCATCGTCTGGCCGATGCCGGATTGAATATGCAGTGGAAGGGCGAACCGAAAGGTGATAAGCTGGCAGGGAAAACGCTGGTGGTCACCGGCACGCTGGAAACTCTTTCCCGCAATGAGGCGGAAGCACTGATCGTGAAAAACGGTGGTAAGGCCAGCGGTTCTGTTTCAAAGAAAACGGCCTATGTCGTGGCAGGCACGGCAGCAGGCTCCAAACTGACCAAGGCGCAGGCGCTTGGCATCCCGGTGCTGACCGAGGCAGAATTTCTGGCAATGATCAGCGACGAAAACATCTGATAAAACCGTTCCAATGGATATCCCCGCAGTTTTGTGCTGCGGGGATATTTTTATGTCCGCAGGTTCTATCCGGCAGGGACAGGCATATACTCATAGCAGGCAATGAGCCTGAAAAAGGAGAGGACAGTGTGGATGAGTATTATCGGGCGATACGCCTGCTTCCCTCATGGCTGGCCGGGCCATTGGGACAGCTGCCAGCACAGACGGCAGCGCAGATCCATGAACTTCGGTTCCGGACAGGCTGTGGTGCTTTTGTTACACTGTCGGGTCGGCAGCTCCCGCTGCAGGACCTGCCGGAGTGCCCGCTGCAGCTGAGGGAGTGTGTATTGGATCAGTTTCAGATCGAAGAGATCTTTCACACCCTGTGCGGCGGCGCGGTACATGCACACCAGACGGAGCTTGCGCATGGATTTCTGACCACACCCTCCGGCTGCCGGGTGGGTGTGGCAGGACGCTATGTGGATCGCGACGGCCAGACGGTTCTGCAGCAGGTGCAGGGGTTGAACCTGCGCATTGCAAGGGCGGTTCCGGTACAGCTGCCGGACGAACTTCTGGTGCAACTGAAAAAGCATTTTATTGGGATGCTTTTGGTCGGCGAACCGGACAGCGGCAAGACGACGCTTCTGCGTCAGATCGCACGAGAACTGGCCGGGATGCAGCGGCGAGCCTGCGTGGTGGACGAGCGCTGCGAGATCTTTCCGCCGGGTGATTCCGAGAAGATGCCGCCGCTGGATCTGCTGTCCGGCATCCCTAAGGAACGGGCTGTGCAGATGGCACTGCGCACGCTTTCGCCGCAGGTTATTTTGCTGGACGAGCTGGGCACGCTTGCCGAAACTGCAGCGCTGGAACAGGGCTTTTACAGCGGGGTGGACTTTGTTGCAAGCGTCCATGCCGCAAGCGTAGAAGAAGCCGCCCGGCGGCCGCAGGTGCAGGCGCTGCAGCGGCATGGAATGCTGCGTGTATTTGTACTGCTGCACGGCTGCACAACGCCGGGAAAAGTCCGGCGGGTCTGCACGGTATGATGCGGCTTTTCCATTGGGCAGCGGCTGCACTGCTCCTGCTGTGCGGGTGGCTGACCGGCTCTGCATTTCAGGCCAGAACAGAGCAGCATATCCTGCAGTTGCAGCGCACCGTGGAGCTGCTGCAGCGCATCCGGCAGGAGATCGCTTACCGCAGGCTGGATCTGGAACAGCTGCAGCGGTGTCTCGTGCAGGAAAAGCTGTTGGAAAGCGATGCAGCACCTAAACTGCAGGAAATTCCGGCACCGGAAAGATTTGATGATGCGGAACGCCTTTGCTTTGAGCAGTGCTTTGCCGGCCTTGGCCAAAGCGAAGCGGCACAGGAATGCGAACGACTGGATTATTACTCTGCCCGTTTTGAAGCATTCCTGCACCAGGCGCAGCAGAAAGCGGCATCCGGGCAAGGCTTACCGTGCAGGCTTGGCCTTGCAGCCGGCGCGGTGGCAGCACTGATTCTTTTGTAGTGGCAGGAGGACGAAAACTTGGAGATCGACCTTGTGTTCAAAATTGCAGCGATCGGTATTATCGTGGCTGTCCTGAACCAGCTGCTGATCCGTTCCGGCCGGGAGGATCAGGCCATGATGACGACCCTTGCGGGTCTTGTGGTAGTGCTTTCCATCCTTGTCAAGCAGATCAGCGCACTGTTCGTTACCATCAAGTCGCTGTTTGCACTATGAGTACATCTTTTTCCATTCTGGGGGCAGTGGTCGTCTTTGCAGCGGCGCAGCTTCTGCTGCGGAAGGATGCACCGGCCTATGCGTTTCTGCTGTCCGTTGGCGCAGCATTGTTTGTGCTGCTGCAGCTTGGAGTGGCGGTGCAGGAGCTGCTTCGGAATGTACTGGCTTTCAGCCGCCGGGTGGACGGGCCTGCATTTGCCTGTCTGCTGCGCTGTGCCGGAATTTTGCTGCTGACCGATTACGCGCGGACCCTGTGCGAAGAAGCTGGTGCGGACACTTTGGCATGGTGCGCCGGGTTTGCGGGCCGATGTTTGGTTCTGGCGGCAGCATTTCCTCTGCTGGAAGAGATCTGCCAGAAGATCTGGGGGCTTGCCGCATGATAAAAAAATTCCTGCAAAAAGCGGCAGCGTTTGTATTGTGCACCGTATGCTTTCTGGCTTTTGCACCTGATGCCGCTGCGGCACAGCTGCAGGGCCTGCCCGGACAGGAGCTTTGGCAGCCTTATCTGGAAAAAGCTCCGCAAAGTGCAGAGTCCTTTGCCAAAGATCCGCTCAAATCTCTGCTCGCGCTCCTGCCGGGATCACCGGCAGAGATGATCCGGCAGATGGCACACTGCTATGCGGATGTTCTGCTGTTTTTACTGTTGCTGATCGTGCTTTCATTTCTGGTGGGAGGAGCAGCCGACAGCGCCTTGTTGGAGCTGGCTGCGGCTGTGGGCTGCGGCACTCTTTTGTGGGGAGATCTGATCAGCCTTGCACAGCTGATCTGTGAGCGGATGGAGGGGTGGAAAAACTACCTTCTGGGTTTTCTTCCGGTGTACAGCGGTGTGCTCGCTGCCGGTGGAGAGGTGAATGCCAGCACAGCGGCAAGCGGTCTGCTGCTGACCGGACTGTGCTTTCTGGCACAGGGTACGGTGCTTGTGGTCAGTCCGCTGCTGCAGAGCTACCTTGCGGTAAGCATGGCGTGCTGCATCAGCACCCAGCAGGGGCTTTCGGAAACGTGCCGTGCCATGGGCGCTTTGCTGCGCAGGGGGCTTGTCTGGGCTGGGCGGATTTTTGCAGTGCTGTTAGGGCTGCAAAGAGCGGTAACAGTTCAGCTGGACCGTTCTGCACTGCGGTTGGGCCAGCTGCTTACCGGCGGCGTGCCGGTGATCGGGCAGGCTCTGAGCGATACGGCAGAAGTATTTTTTGCCGGGATGCAGCTGCTCAAAAGCAGTCTGGGTTTTGCGGCACTTGCCGTGATCGGGGCCGAATTTCTGCCACTGTATCTGCAGCTTCTGCTCCATTTGCTATTCCTTGCAGGATGCAGGCTTCTGTGCGGCCTTGCGGAGAACCGGCGCTGTCAGGCGCTGTTTGACTGCATGGCCGAAGCGGTAAAATGCATGGCAGCAGTAACGGCACTGTTTTTTGAACTGCTGACGGTAGGTGTGAGGCTTCTGATGATGACGGGAGGCGGATAGGAAATGCACGCATTTCAGACGGCGGCATCAGCGTTCTGCATTGCCTGTATCTGTGCGGAGATCACGACGCTGCTGGCGGGCGCAGGCTGGGCGGGCAGATGCATAAAAGCCGTTGCCGGGCTATATATTCTAGTGATCCTGTTCCGGCTGGCCCCGCAGATGAAGCTGGAACTGAAAAGTGCAGCGGCGGCTGCTCCGGCAGCGGTCAGCATCCAGAGTACGGAGACATCGCTCTTGCAGGGAACGCAGGAACGGCTGGAAGCGGATCTTTGCGCAGAGTGTGAGCGGCGCTTTGGTACAAAGGTGAAACTGGAGATCACACTGACCCGGACAGAACAGACCGTTCGGGCAGAAAAGGTGCTTGTGATCCTCCCGGCGGCGTGCACATCCGCAGAGCAGAGCCGGATCGCGGCATATCTGCAGCAGGAGCTTGGCATGGCACCGATACTGGAAGTACAGGAGGACACCGAATGAAAGAAGCAGGGGGCATTTCGTTCGGAGATTCCGTGAAAGATTTTGCCCGGAAATGTAAAGGGAAACAGGGCAGAGCAAGGCTTGCTGCGGCAGTAGGCGTTCTGGCAATGCTGCTGATCCTGCTGTCGGAACTTTTTCCGCAGAACACGGCAGCGGGCAGCACAAAAAACACAAAGTCTGCCCAGAGCAGCACGGAATATCAGGCACAGCTGGAGAACCGGCTGGAACATCTGATCTCACAGATGAGAGGTGCTGGCAAAACGACCGTGATGGTCACGCTGGAGACTGGGGAAGAAGCCATTTATGCGCTGGATACACAGTCCGGAGAAATGCAGTCCCAGCAGACCCATGTCCTGCTGGAAGATGGTTCAGCCCTGACCGAAACGGTATGTCTGCCGCAGGTGTGCGGTGTGGCCGTGCTGTGCGAGGGCGGCGGAGACATCCGCGTTGCTGCCCGGATCACCGAACTGGTAAGCGCACTGCTGGATCTGCCATCCAACCGCATTTGTGTGGAACAGCGCAAGGGCTGAGACCCTGCAGCTTTTATAAGGAGGAACGATTTATGAGAGCACTTTCCAGAAATACCCGCAGGGCCACAGCTGTTACATTGGCTGCCGCATTGGTGATCGCCGTATACTTGAACTGGCAGTACGCCCGCAGCGATGTGCCCACGGAGCTGCCGGACAATGCTGCAATGGTCGCGGCAGAGGCTGAGGATGTCCCGGTACAGGCGCAGACGGTTCTGGATGAGCTGCCCACAGAGGCCGAAGCGGTGTCCAGCGCCAACAAAAACTATGGTGAAGCGCAGCTTGTAAGCGTTGCCAGTGACAGCGGTGCAAAGTTTTTTGAGCAGGCTCGGCTCAAGCGGCAGAAGGCCCACGATGAGGCGATGGATTCCATCAAGAAAACGATGAAATCCTCGTCGCTTTCCGCAGAGGAAAAGAAGGAATATACCGCCCAGATGACCGCAAATCTGGAAGATCTGAATGCGGAGAATGAGATCGAAACGCTGATCAAAGCCAAAGGTTTTGCAGACTGCCTGTGCTTTTTGCAGTCCGGCCGGGCAGACCTTACCGTGATGACCTCCGGTGAACCGCTCACAGCGGCACAGGTGGCACAGATCCGGGATGTGGTGCTGAACAAAAGCACTGTGACTGCCCAGAACATCACGGTGGTGGAGGTCAAATAAGAAGGTGCGGCAGAGTTTTCCGAAACAAGTATTGAAATCGCACCCGCTTTGATGGTATAATAACTCTATCAATAAAGAATGATGTTGTCCTGCGTATGGCATTGATCGTTTCAGGCAGGACCATTTCAAACAAGAAAAAGCAGGCTGTGCCCGCTTTTGAATGGAGGACAACACAATGGATTTTCAGAATACAGATCTTCGGGGCGGCAGCCTTCAGATCTCCACCGAAGTCATTGGCAAGATCGCACGCTGCGCAGCATTGGAAATTGACGGCGTTGCCGAGGTTTCCTGCGGCAGACAAAATAAAAAGCTCAAGGATCTGCTGGAAGCATCCAGCATCCAGTCTCCGGTCGTGGTGGAAATGCGGGATGGTACCGCAAACATCACTCTGAACCTGATGATGAGCTTTGGCGCACGCATTCCTGCTGTAGCCGAAAAGGTGCAGGAAAACGTGAAGAACGCTGTGCAGAACATGACCAATGTCACTGTGAGCCGCGTCAATCTGGTGATCGCCGGCCTTGCAGAAACCACTGCAGCAGAGAAGTAAAATAAAATTCAGAATTGGAAGCCGATCCTCTCTGTGCTCTGGCCGGAGAGGCTTCGTGCTGCGAGAGGAACATTATGGAAAATATTTTGCCCCGTAGAGAAGCACGCGAGAATGCATTTTTGCTGGCATTTTCGCAGACCTTTGGTGATATCCCGCTGGCAGAGGCCATTACCAGCCATGAAGAAAACGATGAAGAGCACCCTGTGGATGGTTTCAGCAAGCATCTGCTGAACGCATACTACGATCATTCTGCCGAGGTGGATGATGAGATCCGTGCACATCTGCGCAACTGGACCATGGAGCGCCTGCCTCGTGTCAGCCTGACCATCCTGCGTCTGGCAGTTGCCGAGATGCTGTTTGGCGGCGAGAATAAGCCCGGTGTTGCCATCAACGAGGCGGTGGAACTGACGAAAAAGTATGGTGCGGACGAAGATTACCAGTTCGTGAACGGTCTGCTTGGCGCAGTGGCCCGGGATCACGGTCTGGATGCGGAGCAGGCCGAACAGTGAGCCGTTATACGCTTGGCATTGATACAAGCAACTATGCAACCTCTCTGGCAGTGTTTGATACAGCTGGAGAGGTTGTTTGCGCAAAGAAGCGCTTTTTGCCGGTAAAAGCGGGCCAGCTGGGCCTGCGGCAAAGCGATGCACTGTTTCATCATACGGTCGCGCTGCCGGAGATGATGCAGGAACTGGCGCAGGAATTTGATCTGACGCAGATTGATGCTGTGGGCGTATCGCAAAAGCCCCGCCCGGTAGAAGGCAGCTATATGCCTTGCTTTCTTGCAGGTGTCAATGCTGCAACGGCCTTTGCACATGCAAAAGGAATCCCACTTGTGCTGACGACCCATCAGCAGGGTCACGCTGCCGCAGCGCTGTTTGCAGCTAAGGGGGAACAGCTGTTTGTTGAAAAAGTTCTGCTGTTCCATATTTCCGGCGGCACCACGGACCTGCTGCTCTGCGATCAGGTGCGCCGGATCACAACGCTTGGCACCAGCACAGACCTTTATGCCGGACAGGCTGTGGACCGTGTGGGGGTCAGGCTTGGCTTTGGCTTCCCGGCGGGTGCCGAGGTTTCCCGTCTGGCTGCACAGTGCACTGAGGAGATCAAGCCAAAATCCAGCGTGAAGGGGATGCAATGCAGCCTTTCCGGGCTGGAAAACCAGTGCAATGCCCTGCTTGCCGCAGGCAAAACGCCGGAATATGTGTGCAAGTACTGCCTGCTCTGTGTGGCGGATACAGTGGTAAAAATGACCAAAGCTGCGCAGAAGGAATACCCCGGCCTGCCGGTGGTATGTGCTGGCGGAGTGATGAGCAGCGATATCATCCGTGCATGGGTGCAGAAACGTCTGCCGCAGGTCTACTTTGTGCCGGGACAGTATTCCAGCGATAATGCCATCGGTGTTTCGATCCTGGCAGCGCGGGAGGCCGGATTATGGCTGAAGTGATTACCGTTTCAGCACTCAACCGTTATGTAAAAACGCTGCTGGATGCCAACGATGCTTTGTTTGACCTTGCCCTGCGCGGCGAGATCGTAAATTTTGTACAGAATGCGCGCAGCGGGCACTGCTATTTTTCTCTGCGGGATGATGTCTGCAGCGTCAAAGCGGTAATGTTCCGCACTGATGCACGCCGCCTTGCTTTCCGCCCGGAAGAGGGAATGTGTGTAGTCGTGCGCTGCCGCGCTACCCTTTATGAGCGCGACGGCGCATTTCAGCTGTACGTGAACGATATGTTCCCGGATGGCATTGGTGCCGCACAGCTGGCGTTGGAACAGCTCAAGGCGAAACTGGAGCAGGAGGGCCTGTTTGCACCGGAGCACAAAAAGCCGCTGCCGGAATTTCCTAAATGCATCGGTGTTGTTACCAGCAAGACGGGAGCTGCCCTGCAGGACATCCGCAATGTGCTCACACGGCGCTGGCCATCGGTACGGCTGCTGCTGTGTCCGGTGACAGTGCAGGGGTTTGAAGCCGCGCAGCAGGTGGCCGATGCCATCAAAAAGCTGGATCAGCGCAAAGAGGTGGACGAGATCATCGTTGCACGCGGAGGCGGCAGCCGGGAAGACCTGTGGGTCTTTAACGCAGAGATGATCGCCCGGGCTGCATACCGCTGCAAAAAACCACTGATCAGCGCAATCGGCCACGAGATCGACTATACCATTCTGGATTTTGTGGCAGACTGCCGTGCCCCCACACCTTCGGCTGCAGCAGAGCTGGCCGTACCGGATCGGGCAGAGCAGGAGCGGATATTGCTGGATTTGCAGCAAAATATTCGCAAAAATATGCAAAAACGTTTTGATTTATGCTATAATGGTCTGGAACAATACAACTTTGTGTTGGAGCAGGGCCTTGCACGCCGAAACTGGCAAAAAAGTCAGGGTCAGCTGCAGCAGGTGCAGGATGCCATCCGTCAGCAGATGCAGAAACGCCTGCATTCTGCAGAATTGCAGCTGGGTCATGCGGCAGCACTTACTGGATCGCTGGATCCATACAAGGTGCTGGCGCGCGGCTACACGATGGTCACAGCAGCCAACGGCACTATTTTAAATGCAGATGATCTGCAGCCGGAAAAAACAATCTATGTTCGCAGCGCTTCCCGCCGTGCAAAGTGCAGGGTGGAAGCGGTGGAGGAGATCAATGAGAACACCCAAAAGTTTTGAGGAAGGCATGGAACGGCTGAATACGCTCCTTGCACAGATGCAGAGCGAGGATACGACCCTTGCAGATTCGGTCAAACTGTATGCAGAGGCCGCTTCTCTGATGGAGTACTGCCATGCTGCACTGGAAAAAACATCGCTGCAGATCGACGAGATCGACGCAAAGCTTGCGGGCACAGTGCAGGAGGAAAGCTAATGGACTATCAGGAGCAGTATCAGAATTATCTGGCGCAGGCAATGGCCGCGCTGGAAACGGCCTGCGGCCGTTTTCTGCCGGAAGAATCCGAGGTGTGCCGTGCAGCACGCTACAGCCTGATGGGCGGCGGCAAACGGATCCGTGCAGTTCTTGTTCTCAGCGTCTGCGATATGCTGGGCGGCAGTATGCAGGCGGCACAGCAGTTTGCAGCTGCTGTAGAAATGCTGCACTGCTATTCGCTCATTCACGATGACCTGCCCTGCATGGACAATGATGATCTGCGCCGCGGCCGTCCTTCCTGCCACAAGGCGTTTAGCGAAGCAACTGCCATGCTGGCCGGTGATGTGCTGCTGACAGAAGCATTTGAGACAGTCGCCAATGCCCCGGCAGATGCGTCTGTCTGTGTACAGGCAGCGCGGGCACTGGGTGCAGGCGCTGGCAGCCGCGGCATGGTCTATGGGCAGGAACTGGATCTGAAATACGAAGCGTTGGCCGCAACAGAAGACCAGCTTCGGCTGATCCACCGCAATAAAACGGGTGCGCTGATCAATGCAGCCATCCAGATGGGTGCGGCTGCGGCCAAAGCGGATGAAGCACAGTGCAGAGCGCTGAAACAGTATGCTTATGGTCTGGGTCTTGTTTTTCAGATCGTGGACGATGTGCTGGATGTTACCAGCACACCGGAACAGCTGGGCAAGCCCATTGGCAGCGACAGCGAAAATGGAAAGACTACCTTTGTGACCCTTTATGGTGCGGAAGGTGCCATGAAGCTTGCACATGACCTGAATCAGGAGACCTGCACGGAACTGCACCGGAATTTTGGCGAAAAAGCTGCGTTTCTGGAACAGCTTGCGCAGCAGCTTCTTGTGCGTAAAAACTAAAAATAATCCATACAGAATAAAGGAAAAAGATTATGCAGCTTATTCAAAACATCCTGTCTTTCAATCAGATCCTTACGGTTTCACTGCTCGGCTGGCTTGTGGCGCAGGTGCTTAAAACCATCATCAATTTTATCCTGCTGGGCAAGTTCCAGTTGGAACGCATGTGGGGTGATGGCGGTATGCCCAGTGCCCACAGCGCAACGGTCTGTGCCATGGTCATTGCAACCGGACGCTGTGTGGGTGTTGACTCTGCCATTTTTGCAGTGGCAAGCGTGGTGGCAATCATTACCATGCACGATGCCATGGGCGTGCGGCATGAGACTGGCGAGCAGGCCAAGGTCCTGAACCAGATGATCGATCAGTGGATCGAAGTGAGCGAGAAGAATGCTCCTTTCCTGCAGAACATGCATCTGAAGGAGATGGTCGGCCATACGCCGCTGCAGGTCGTGGCAGGCGTACTGGTTGGCGCAGCCGTCGGCTTCCTGTATCCGCTGGCTTGAGACATTCTTTTTTCACGCAGGAATGCACTGCAGCAACAGAAAATCTTCATTTGAAGGACGTGTGATTTATGGGAGCATTGCTGCTGGACAGCATCAATCAGCCCAGAGATTTAAAGCAACTGAATGAACAGCAGGTGAAACAGCTGTGCGCGGAGATCCGCCAGTTTCTGCTGGAGAATATTTCCAAGACGGGCGGCCATCTTGCCTCAAACCTTGGCGTGGTAGAGCTTACCGTTGCGCTGCACCGTGTTCTGGATACACCACAGGACAAAATCGTGTTTGATGTCGGTCACCAGTGCTACACACACAAGATCCTTACGGGTCGGCGCGGACAGTTTGATAAGCTGCGCCAGCTCGACGGGATTTCCGGTTTCCCGAACCCGAACGAGAGTGAGCACGATGCATTCATTGCCGGGCACGGAAACACGGCGCTTTCGCTTGCGATCGGCATGGCGTGGGCCAAAAAGCTGCATCATGAAGCAGGGCTTGTGGTCGCGGTGATCGGCGATGGTGCCTTTACCGGCGGCATGGTCTACGAGGGCATGAACAACATTGAACAGCTGGACAACCTTCTTGTGATCCTGAACGACAACAAAATGTCCATTTCTAAAAATGTCGGTGCACTTGCCCGCTATCTGACTCATTTGCGCACGACCACGGCCTATTTTGATGCCAAGGATAATGTGCGCAGCTTTTTGGATGGAGTACCGCTGGTAGGCGCTCCACTGAAAAAAAACATCACCGAGTGCAAGACGCTTTTGCGTCGGGCAATGTACCACTCTACCATGTTCGAGGATATGGGCTTCCAGTACATCGGGCCGGTGGATGGCCACAACGTGGAAGAGCTGGAACGCACACTGCGCACCATCCGCAACCGGCAAGGGCCACATTTTCTGCACGTGATCACAAAAAAGGGCAAGGGCTATCAGCCGGCCGAGGTAAACCCCGGCAACTATCACGGCGTGTCGGCATTTGATCCGGATGGAATGCCCGACCCGGAGGTGGCACCAAAGGAATCGTTCTCGACGGTATTTGGCAATGCTCTTGTGACGGAAGGCGACCGGAACCCGAATATCTGCGCCATCACTGCTGCAATGAAGTATGGCACCGGCCTGCAGTTTTTTGCGCACAGCCACCCGGAGCGTTTTTTTGATGTCGGTATGGCAGAGCAGCACGCTGTGACCTTTGCTGCCGGGCTTGCAAGTCAGGGCATGCTGCCGGTGGTATGCATTTATTCCACCTTCCTGCAGCGTTCCTATGATCAGATCATCCACGACGTAAATCTGCTGCGGGAGAATGTAGTTTTTGCCATCGACCGCGCCGGTTTTGTCCCAGCGGATGGCGAAACGCATCAGGGCATTTACGATCCCGCTTTCCTGAGCCAGCTTGGAATGCCGCTGTATGCGCCTTCCAATTATCAGGAACTGAATTACTGGCTGCAGCAGCTGTTGAGTGACCGCTTCCATGGCCCACGGGCAATTCGTTATCCCCGCGGTGGGCAGGATGCAGCTCTGGCGGAATTTGGCTGCACCGGCGAAGATTATGATTTCCTGCGCAAGACGGATGATGCAACAATCGTTCTGGTGAGTTACGCCGACGAACTGGCCGACCTTTTGCAGGCAGAACGTGAATTACAGCAGAAAAGCATTGTGTGTGATGTGATAAAGGCTGTAAAGCTATATCCCTTTACAGACAAAATGATCGCTGATCTGTCGAAATATAAAATAATCCTGTTTGCGGAAGAATGCATTGCAAACGGAAGCATTGGTGAACATCTGGAATATGCTTTGCAGCAAAACGGATGGAATGGGCGCTTTATCCATTGTGCAGTGCGGAACGCGTGTCTTCCGCATGCCAGTGTGGCACAGATCAAACAGGCAACCGGTCTGGATGCAGCGCATCTTGTACAGGCCGTGCAGATGGCCGTGACGAAAGGAGAAAATTTACTGTGAAGATTCGATTGGACCAATATCTTGTTCAGCATGGTCTGACACAGAGCCGTGAGCGCGCAAAGGCGCTGATCATGTCCGGCATCGTTTTTGTCAATGAGCAAAAGGTGGACAAGGCCGGAGAGATGATCAAGGAAGATGCCAAGGTGGAAGTGCGCGGGCACGACATTGGCTATGTCAGCCGCGGCGGCCTGAAGCTGGAAAAAGCTATGAAGTGTTTCCCGCTTACACCCAATGGCAAGGTCTGCATGGACATTGGAGCATCTACCGGCGGCTTTACGGATTGCATGCTGCAGAACGGTGCCGTCAAGGTCTATGCGGTGGATGTCGGCTATGGACAGCTTGCATGGAGTCTGCGCACAGACGAGCGCGTAGTGAACATGGAGCGCACGAACATCCGCAATGTCAAACCGGAGGATCTTGCCGAGCAGATCGAGTTTTTCAGTGTGGATGTCTCGTTTATCTCGCTGCACCATATTTTCCCGGTGGCACAGGCAATCACAACGCCGGATGCCATGGGCGTTTGTCTGGTCAAGCCGCAGTTTGAAGCTGGACGCGAAAAGGTTGGCAAGAACGGTGTGGTGCGCGACCCTGCTACCCACCGTGAAGTGCTGCACAATGCCATGGGCTATGCTGCTGCAAACGGTTTTGCTGTACGCGGATTGGATTTCAGCCCGGTAAAGGGACCTGAGGGCAACATTGAATACCTGATGTTCGTGCAGAAGAGCGGTGAACCTTCCGTGCTGGACGACAGCGTTGCAGAGCAGGTGGTGGCGGCAAGCCACAGCACGCTGGACCGCTGAGCGGCTCTGCCATCAGACCAGAAAAAGGAGCTTCCCGCATGACGATCTATATTTCGCCGAATCCCGGCAAGACCTCTGCCAACGAGATCGCACTGCGCGCGGCGCAGATTCTAATGAACCATGGTGCAGCTGTTCTGATGTGTGAACAGCCGCGCACAAGCTGCAGCACGGCCGGAGTGGTTTATCTGCCGCTGGAGGAATGCCTTGAGCAGGCAGATGTGATCCTGACCATTGGCGGCGACGGCACCATTCTGCATGAGGCAAATCTTTCGCTCCGGTACGCAAAGCCGATCTTGGGCATCAATCTGGGACGCTGTGGTTTTCTGGCTACCTGCGAAGTCAGCGAGATGGAAGCCAAGCTCTCCGCTGTTGCACGGGGAGAGTTCAGCGTAGACAACCGGATGCTGCTGTATGTCCGCGTTCTTGGCCACGATGGCTGGGAGGGCCACGCCCTGAATGACGTGGTGGTCACAAAGGGCCGCCTGCAGCAGGCGATCGATTTCAGCATTTACTGCGATGATATTTTAGTAGAGCACTACCGTGGGGACGGTGTGATCGTTGCAACGCCCACCGGCTCCACAGCGTATTCGCTGGCGGCGGGCGGGCCGATCCTGGATTCCCAGACGAAGGGCGTTGTTGTAACGCCTATCTGCCCGCACAGTCTGGCCAGCCCGGCCATGGTGTTTGCGCAGGAGCGCAAGCTGAATATCTGTGTGGGACAGGTGGCCGATGATGAAGTGTTTATCAGCTGCGATGGCAGAGCTGGCTGTCCGCTCAAGGCCGGCGCAACGGCTGAAGTAAGGCTCTCCGATCAGGTGGTAAAGCTGATCACCTTCGGAAAAGCAGATCAGTTCCAGGCCATTGACCAGAAGCTTCGCAGCAGACGATAAAGGGGAGGCGAGTTTACGATGGCGCGCAGCCGTAAGGAAGATGTAAAAAGCAAGGGAGAACGTCAGCAGGTGATTCTCCGGCTTGTGCAGGAGCACCCGATCAGCCGGCAGGAAGTTCTGCTGGATCACCTTTCCAAAGAGGGATTCGAGGTAACACAAGCCACCGTTTCCCGCGATATCCGGGAGCTGTGTTTGGTAAAAGCTGCCACGGCAGAGGGGTATCGCTATGTCTCCAGCCGGAACGAGAGCTTCAACCCCAAAACGCAGGGAAGGTTTGAAACGATCTTTCATGAATCCGTGCTGGGGGTAGATTACGCCGGACATGTTGTGCTGGTAAAGTGCTATTCTGGCATGGCCAACGCCGCATGCGAGGTTTTTGACGCATTGCAGTGGAAAAATGTGGTCGGCACGCTTTCGGGCGACGACACGTTCCTGATCGTTGCACGGTCGGAGCGTGATGCAAAAACGATCTGCTCGGAACTGACGAGACACATTGGATAAAAATAACGCGGGAGAAAAGATATGCTGAGCAGCCTGCAAATTGAAAATGTTGCTGTGATCCAGAAGGCTGAAGTACATTTCAAGCCGGGCCTGAATGTTCTTACCGGTGAGACTGGTGCCGGCAAGTCGATCCTGATCGATTCCATCAATGCGATCCTGGGAAACCGCACTTCAAAGGATCTTGTGCGCACAGGGGCCTCCAAGGCGGTAATCCGTGCAGCCTTTGAGGAGGTGCCCGGTACGGTACTGGACAGCCTTGAGAAGGCGGGCTACGAGCGCTCGGATGCACTGATGCTCAGCCGCGAGATCACAGCCGAGGGCAAAAGCACCTGCCGCATCAACGGAATGCCTGCAACGGCTGCGGTTCTGCGGGAGCTGTGCGGAGGACTTATCAATATCAACGGTCAGCACGACTCTGTGGGCCTTCTGAACCCGGCAAGACATCTGGGCATTCTGGATGATTATGCGCAGAACAGCGCGGAGTTTCAGGACTATTATGTCCTGTACCGGGAGCTTGTGCGCATCAAGCGGGAGCTGGATGCCATGATCACCGACGAAGCCGAAAAGCAACGCAGGATCGATCTGTTGAGCTATCAGGTGCAGGAGATCGAGGATGCCGGACTGACCGCCGGAGAGGAACAGGCGCTGGAAAGCCGCCGCAAGATCCTTGCCAATGCATCTGCCATCCGGGATAAGATCGCACAGAGCTATGCATTGCTTTCGGGCGATGACGAGGCCTCCGGCGCAGTCGATCTGCTGGGCGAGGCATCCAATGCAGTGGATGCTGCCGCGCAGCTGGATGATGCACTTGCCGGTGCATCCAGTCAGCTGCTGGATCTGTATTACAATGCAAAGGATGTTGCCGCAGATCTGATCGGTCGGCTGGATTCCTATGATACCAACGATGCGGAGCTGGACGAGATTGAGCAGCGTCTGGATCTGATCTACAAGCTCAAGCGCAAATATGGTGATACGGTAGAAGACGTGATTGCTTTTGGACAGAATGCAAGGGAAGAACTGGAGCGCATCCAGTCCTCACAGGAGCGGCATGACCACCTGCAGGCAGAAAAGCTCCGCCTTTATGCGCTGGCCCGTGAAAAGGCAGAAGCACTGACCCAGACGCGCCTGCGCGCTTTTGAAGAGCTGAACAAGCGTATTTCCGGCACGCTGGATTTTCTGAACATGCCGGGCGTGCGCATGACACTGCGCCATACCCGCGGCCCGCTGGCAAGCCATGGGCAGGACAGCATCGAGTTCTACATTTCCACAAACCCCGGTGAGGCGCCCAAACCCCTTGCAAAAATTGCTTCCGGCGGCGAGCTGAGCCGCATCACGCTGGCCATCAAAAATGCAATGGCCGATAAGGATGCCGTGCCTACCGTGATCTATGATGAGATCGACAGCGGTGTTTCTGGCAAAGCCGCCGGGCGTATTGGTGAGGTACTGCGCCAGAGCGCACAGGGCCACCAGATCTTGTGCATCACCCATACAGCCCAGATCGCTGCACTGGCGGACTGCCATCTGCTGATTCAGAAAAATGTAGCCAATGACCGCACCTATACCGAGATCCATCCGTTGGATGAGGAGGGCAGAGTGGAAGCACTGGCCCGGCTGATCTCCGGCGACCACGTTACCGAGCTTTCGCGTGCCAATGCCCGCGAAATGCTGGGTCTTGGCGCAAAATAAGCCAAAATAAGCCGCTGCAGATAAGGGGTTGACAAGCCCGAAGCATTGTGATAAAGTAGTCCTTGTTAATGGCGATGAAGGGAACAAGTACCTTGAAGTGTTCTGCCCAGAGAAACCCCGGTTGGTGTAAGGGGCCGCAGAGCAGCAGGGGAAGTACCTCCCGGAGCTGCAGGCTGAATGCCGTTCAGGTTAGTAGGCTGTGCCGCGTGCGAGCGTTACAAACGCAGGAGTGTCTCTCTACTCTGGGGTGTGCACTCGTGAGGTCGTTTCTGTGAGGAAGCGGCAAACAGAGGTGGTACCGCGAATTTTCTCGCCCTCTGCCAAATTCATTTTTGGCAGGGGGTGTTTTATTTTTCCCTCTGCCCACAAACAGGAGGAAAAAATCATGACTCTGTATGAAGAACTCAAGGCCCGCGGCCTGGTAGCCCAGATCACTGATGAAGAGATCATCGACCTGATCAACAATGGCAAGGCAACCTTTTACATCGGCTTTGACTGCACTGCCGACAGCCTGACCGCAGGCCACTTTATGGCCCTGACCCTGATGAAGCGCCTGCAGATGGCAGGCAACAAGCCTATTGCCCTGATTGGCGGCGGCACTACCATGATCGGCGACCCCTCCGGCCGTACCGACATGCGCAAGATGCTGACCAAAGAGGATATCGCCCACAATGCCGCATGCTTCAAAAAGCAGATGGAAAAGTTCATCGACTTCTCTGAGGGTAAGGCACTGATGCTGAACAATGCAGACTGGCTGCTGAACCTGAACTACGTGGAACTGCTGCGTGATGTGGGTGCCTGCTTCTCCGTGAACAACATGCTGCGCGCCAAGTGCTACGAGCAGCGCATGGAGAAGGGCCTGTCCTTCCTCGAGTTCAACTACATGATCATGCAGAGCTACGACTTCTACTACATGTTCCAGCACTACGGCTGCAACATGCAGTTCGGCGGCGACGACCAGTGGAGCAACATGCTGGGCGGCACCGAGCTGATCCGCCGCAAGCTGGGCAAGGACGCTTATGCTATGACCATCACCCTGCTGACCGACTCTCAGGGCAAGAAGATGGGCAAGACTGCCGGCAATGCTGTCTGGCTGGATTCCAACAAGACCAGTCCATTCGAGTTTTACCAGTACTGGCGCAATGTGGGCGATGCCGATGTGATGAAGTGCATTCGTATGCTCACCTTCCTGCCGCTGGAGCAGATCGACGAGATGAGCACATGGAAGGATCAGCGCCTGAACGAAGCCAAGGAAATTCTGGCTTACGAGCTGACCAGCATGGTCCATGGCAAAGAAGAGGCCGAGAAGGCCCAGAATGCTGCCCGCGCACTGTTCAGCGGTAGCGCAATGGATACCGAGCACATGCCTTCTACTCAGCTGACCGATGCCGACCTGACCGATGGCTCCATCGGTATCCTGACCCTGATGGTCAAGGCTGGTCTGGCAGCATCCAACGGCGAGGCACGCCGTCTGGTCGTGCAGGGCGGTGTTCTGGTGGATGGCGAGAAGGTAGCCGCTCCCACCGTTGGCTTCACTGCTGAGCAGCTGGCAAAGGGTATTGTGATCAAGAAGGGCAAGAAGATCTACCACAAGGTCACTCTGTAAAAATATTGAACATGAAAATGCCGGTGTACTCTGTTTTGGAGTGCACCGGCATTTTTTCACTTGATGGAGGATTGCTCGCTTGCTTGCAGAATTTACAGCTCGTAAGCCTTCTTCAATGCTTCGTATGCTGCATCCTCATTCTCTGCGTGGACCAGCAGGGAAATATCCAGATCGCTGGTGGTGATAAGCAGTACTTCAATGCCGGCCATTGCCAGAGAATTCAGTGCACGGGCAGCTACGCCGCAGCTGGTGACCATTTCTTCACCAAACAGGTTCAGCTTGGAATAACCCACGCTGATCAGCGGGGAAGCCTTGGCATCCTTGTCCAGATTTGCAACGGAAATAGCCTTCATCACCAGCGGAAGATCACTGCTGGAAGCGGTAAAGCTGAAATCGATGGTGGTGCCATGGGGCGCACTCTGGCTGATCATATCTACGACCACACCGTTATCTGCAAAGATCTGCAGGTAACGTGCGAGGCTGTTGCCCTTGAACTCTACATCCTGCACACTGATCATCATGAGGCTCGGCTCAATATTGATCTTCGATACTCCGTACATAAGGATCCTCCGTTCTGCCCGAAAGGCGGGCTTCAACAATACAAAAATATTCAGGTAAGCTGCAAAAACTCCGGGTCGATATTTTCCCGGGCAATGGACTGAATCATTTCCAGGCTGAAATCTGGATACGCCTGTCGTACTCCGTGGGCCTTTGTAAGGGCTTCGGTATAATCGCGGAACAGGTAGGTACGCACATTGGATTTGCCTGCATCATAGTGGGTCACCGTCGGCAGAAGTCTGGGAGAGAGCACGCTGCAACGGACAGTGCCGTCCGGTTCGGTCGTTTTTTCAAGCTGAACCGATAAAATTGCGCCGACCAGCTGATCGGGCTTTTCCTGCGTGCTGATAAAATTGCCCAGAGAATAGGCCGTGAACACCTGCCTGCCGTCTGCTGCAGTCAGCCACTGTGCATTTTGCAGCACATGCGGGTGGGTGCCAATGATCAAGTCTGCACCCCAGTCTGCAAGGTTTTGCGCCAGAGTTCGCTGCGGATCTGCGATGGCATGGCTGTTTTCTACGCCCCAGTGCACACCCACCACCACAAAATCTGCAAGCTGACGTGCCGCTTTTACTTGCTGCTCGATCACATCGGTCTGGCTGGTATAGATCACATTGGCCTGCATGGAGCTGTTCTGCGGGATGCCATTGGTATGCTCTGTGTAGGAAAGATACGCGATCGTTACACCATTGACAGTCTGCAGCGGGATATGACCGTAGTCGCTTTCTCCCTTCCACAAACCGGTTGTTACAACGTCCTCCGGCATGCTGCCCCAGAAGCGCAGGGTAGCGGCAATGCCGGAAGCGCCTTTATCGTAGGTGTGGTTATTGGACAGGCTGAACACCCGCACACCCGCTCGGTAAAGCGCACGGGCGCAATCGCCCGGCGTAGAAAAGCATGGGTAGGAGGATGGCTCCAATTCATCCGTGCAGAGCGTTTCCTGATTGATCCAGTTCACATCATGCTGTGCATAAAAAGGCGCAATATGTTCGTAACAGTAATCGAAACTGTAAGCTTCCTCTCCGGAAGCGCGGCGCTGCGCCTGCTTATAAATGGGTGCGTGGATCAGATTATCTCCTGTTGCAGAAAAGCGGACAATCTGAACCAGCGGCTGCGGTTCCGGCTCTGGCGCAGGCTCTGCTTCTTCCGGCTGTGATACAGTGGTAGAACCTGCAGAAGAGCTTTCCGTGCTCACCGGTTCTGCCGTCGGTATGCTTTCCTGCAGAAAGAACTTTGGCAGCAATGGCAGGCAGAACAGAAACACGATCAGCATCGCTCCGGCTGTCCAGAAAGCCTGCCTTCTGGCGCGGCGTTTTGCAGTCGGTCTGCGCCGGTGCTGTTGCGGGGATTGTTTGCTCATCCGCGTCCACATCCTTCCACCATGTTTCTGCCAAAAGCAGAGCAATCAGGCTTTTTAAAGTGCAGCGATCATATCACCCATATTGTACAGGCCCGGCTCCTTTTTTGCAAGGTAAACTGCTGCATTCACAGCGCCGTTTGCAAAAATATTGCGAGAGTAAGCGGTGTGCTTGAGAGTGATCACCTCGTCCGGGCCGCAGAACAGCACTTCGTGATCACCCACGATGCTGCCGCCGCGCACGGAACTGATACCAATTTCCTTCGGGTCGCGCTTCTGGCGGACAGAAGAACGGTCGTAAACATAATGATATTCGCCATTGTTTTGCTCATTGATGGCATCGGCCAGCATCAGAGCGGTGCCGCTGGGTGCATCCAGCTTGTTGTGGTGGTGCTGCTCCACGATCTCAACATCGTAGTTCACACCCAGAATAGCCGAAGCGCGCTTGCACAGCTCCGACAGCACATTGATGCCCATGGACATATTAGCGCTCTTGAACACCGGCACCGTGCGGGATAGCTGCACCACCTTGAGCTGCAGCTCTTCCGAAAGGCCTGTGGTGCACACCACGATGGGCAACTTGTGAGCTTCACAGTAGGGCAGAGCCTTTTCCACAGCGGCCGGAGAGCTGAAATCGATGATCACATCGCCCTTGCCGTCCAGCTTTTCCAGGCTGTCATACACAGGGATGCCGTTCTGTTCGCCATCCTTTATGTCGATGCCTGCAATCACGCGGCAGTCCTCGCGCTGTGCGATCATATCACACAGCACATGGCCCATGCGGCCGCCGATGCCCTGAATCACAATATCCGTCATAATTTTTATCCTTTCCTGCCCGTTTTTCATATCGGCATATCGCAAAATGCCCGGACAGAGCGCTCCGCCGGGCATTTTGCAGCCAAAAACTTATTCTGTAATAAGACCCTCTGCACGCAGAGCCTTTTCAATCTGCTCCTTGTGGGCCTCGCTCGGCTCTACCAGAGGTAGACGGCACTCGCCAGCTTCCCAGCCCAGCACATTCATGGCGTACTTCACCGGGATGGGATTCACTTCACAGAACAGCGCATCAGCCAGCGGCAGCATTTCCAACTGCAGCTGACGCGCCTTGGCGGTATCGCCGTCAAAGAATGCCTTGCAGCAGTTGTGCACCAGCTCCGGCTTGACATTGGACACGACGCTGATCACGCCCTTGCCGCCCAGAGCCAGCAGGGGAACCACCTGATCGTCGTTGCCGGAATAAATGTTCAGCTCGTCGCCGCACAGCTGTGCGATCTTGGCTACCTGAGAGATGTTGCCGGAAGCTTCCTTGATGCCGTTGATCAGAGGATGCTTGCTCAGTTCCAGAGCAGTCTCCGGGGCAATGTTCAGGCCGGTGCGGGAAGGCACGTTGTACATGATCACCGGGATGCCTCCGGCCTCAGCCATGGCGGTAAAGTGAGCAACCAGACCAGCCTGCGTGGTCTTGTTGTAATAGGGAGTCACCATCAGCAGAGCGTCTGCGCCGCATTCGGCAGACTTTGCGGCCAGTGCGCAACCGTGGTCGGTATCGTTGGAGCCAGCGCCTGCAATGACGGGCACGCGGTGGTTGACAACATCCACCGTATACTTGATGGCGGCAAGCTGCTCCTCATCGGTCATAGTAGAGCACTCGCCGGTGGTGCCGCAGATGATGATGGCATCGGTATGGTGCGCGATCTGATCCTCAATAATGCGGCCCAGCTCGTCAAAGTTGATGCTTCCGTCCTCGTACATCGGGGTGATAATGGCAACACCCGCGCCGGTAAAGACAGGATTCTTCATAGACTAAAAACTCCTTTTGATGCGTTTGCACGCAAAATATACTCAGTCAAAATAGCCCTTTGCGGCCAGCAGCTCTGCCAGCAGAACGCCGCCGCCTGCAGCACCGCGCAGGGTGTTGTGGCTCATGCAGGCAAACTTGTAATCAAACAGGGTGTCCTCGCGCAGGCGGCCGATGCACACAGCCATGCCGTTCTCGGTGTTGCGGTCCAGCTTGGGCTGCGGACGATCCGGCTCGGTGAAGTAATGCAGGAACTGCTTGGGTGCGCTGGGCAGGTCAAGCTCCTGTGCGGGGCCGCGGAAGTTTGCCCATGCCTCCAAAATCTGCTCCTTGGTGGGCTTCTTCTCAAAGCTTACAAACACGGCAGCGGTGTGGCCGTCGGAGACAGGCACGCGGAAGCACTGTGCAGTGATGGTGGGCTTCTCGGCGTTGACGATGTGGTCGCCCTCAATGTGGCCCCACAGCTTGAGCGGCTCGCGCTCGCTCTTTTCTTCCTCGCCGCCGATGTAGGGGATCACGTTGTCCACGATCTCGGGCATACGGTCAAAGGTCTTACCTGCACCGGAAATGGCCTGATAGGTGCACACCAGAGCCTTGCTGACACCAAAATCCTTCATCAACGGGTGCAGGGCGGGAACATAGCTCTGCAGGCTGCAGTTGGACTTGACGGCAATAAAGCCGCGCTTGGTGCCCAGACGCTTGCGCTGTGCGGGGATGATCTCGATGTGGTCGGCGTTGATCTCGGGCACCACCATGGGCACATCCGGGGTAAAGCGGTTTGCACTGTTGTTGGACACCACCGGGCACTCAGCCTTTGCATAGGCCTCTTCCAGAGCCTTGATCTCATCCTTGGGCATGTTGACTGCACAGAAGATAAAATCCACCTGAGAAGCAACCTCTTCCACCTTGGATGCATCCAAAACTACCATCTTCTTGACACTTTCCGGCATGGGGGAGGTCATGGCCCAGCGGGGACCGACAGCTTCCTCATAGGTCTTGCCGGCGCTGCGGCCGGATGCAGCCAGAACGGTCAGCTTGAACCAGGGGTGATTTTCCAGCAGCGTCACAAAACGCTGACCGACCATACCAGTCGCACCTACGATACCCACTTTATACTGTTTTTCCATTTCCAGCACCTTTCCTTTCGTGAAAGCGAACTCAATAAATATTTCTATTACATAGATTCACGGCTTGCAAACCGGACAGCGATGCAATATAATAGATACTGTTTATACAGATTTTATGATATCATTGATACGGTGTCCGTGTCAATCATCGGAAAGGCAAATTGAACGCTATGTTAAAAAAAGATTTTTGGTATGATTTACCCAAAGAGCTCATTGCACAGGAGCCGGCTGACCCCAGAGACTCTGCACGGCTGATGGTGCTGAGCCAGAAAGACGACAGCATCCAGCACAAGATCTTCCACGATCTACCGGAATTTTTAGAGCCGGGCGACCTGCTGGTGGTAAACAATTCCAAGGTCCTGCCTGCCCGCATCGTGGGCGTCAAGCAGCCCACCGGTGCTGTGTGTGAGCTGCTTTTGCTGCGTCAGGTCAAGGGCGACCAGTGGGAGTGCCTTGCAAAGCCTGGCAAGCGGATGCAGCCCGGCACCAAAGTGAGCTTTGGCGATGGCAGCCTGACCGCCGTGGTAGACGAGACCATGGAGGACGGCAACAAGTACGTTACATTCTATTACGATACCGAGACCCTTTATGAAAAGCTGGACGAATTTGGCAAAATGCCTCTGCCGCCCTACATCACAAAGCAGCTGGAGGATCAGAGCCAGTATCAGACTGTTTACGCAAAGGAGCTTGGCAGTGCTGCAGCCCCTACGGCCGGCCTGCACTTCACCCCGGAACTGATGGATACCATCCGCGCCAAGGGCGTGAACATTGCCGAAGTGACCCTGCATGTGGGTCTGGGCACCTTCCGCCCTGTGCAGGAGGATGAGATCTCGGATCACAAAATGCACAGCGAATGGTACTGCATCGATGAAAAAACCGCGCAGATGATCCGCGATACCAAGGCTGCCGGTCACCGTGTGATCGCAGTGGGCACTACCAGCTGCCGCACGCTGGAAGCCGTTGCCGCAAAGTACGGCGAGATTCGCGCCTGCAGCGGCAACACTTCTATCTTCCTGTATCCAGGCGTGAAGTTCAACTGCATCGACGGCCTGATCACCAACTTCCACCTGCCGGAAAGCACCCTTATCATGCTGGTGTCGGCCCTGTATGGCTACGAAAAGACCATGGCAGCCTATAAGGTGGCTGTGGAGGAACGTTATAGATTCTTCTCTTTTGGCGATGCGATGCTGATTCTTTGATTATTTTTCCCGCTATTCTGTTGTTGATGAGCCTGATCCCGGGCTTTTTCATGAAGATCGCACGGCTGTTTTCCGTGCACAGAAAGGAACAAAAACTATGCCTTCTTTGACGACCTATAAGCTGCTCAAGCAGGAACACGATGCCCGGCGGGGCGAGTTCAAGACCGTGCACGGCACGGTGCAGACGCCCGCTTTTCAGAACGTGGCTACCGCCGGTGCCATCAAGGGCGGGTTGTCTGCTCAGGACCTGAAAGACATTGGCGCACAGGTCATGCTGTGCAACACCTACCACCTGCATCTGCGCCCCGGCGACAAGCTGGTAGCCGATATGGGCGGTCTGCACAAATTTACCCGCTGGAACGGCCCCATTCTGACCGACAGCGGTGGATTTCAGGTATTCAGTCTGGCAAAGCTGCGCAAGATCACCGAAGAGGGCGTGACCTTTGCCTCCCATCTGGACGGCCACCGCATCTTTATGGGCCCGGAAGAGAGTATGCAGATCCAGGCAAACCTTGGTTCTACCATCGCCATGGCCTTTGACGAGTGCGTAGAGAACCCCGCACAGCACGATTATTCCAAGGCCAGCTGCGAACGAACGACCCGTTGGCTGAAACGCTGTAAGATTGAAATGGCCCGCCTGAAGCACGAGGGCATTTCCGTGAATCCCGATCAGCTGCTGTTTGGCATCAATCAGGGCTGCACCTTTGCTGATCTGCGTGTGGAGCACATGAAGCAGATCGCAGATCTTGATCTGGACGGTTACGCCATCGGCGGTCTGGCTGTGGGCGAGCCCACCGAGGTGATGTACGAAATGATCAGTCAGGTGGAGCCCCACATGCCCAAGGATAAGATCCGCTACCTGATGGGCGTTGGCACCCCCGGCAATATCATTGAGGCCGTTGCCCGCGGCGTAGATCTGTTTGACTGCGTGATGCCCAGCCGTAATGCACGCCACGGCCACTTGAACACCTGGGACGGTATCATCAACATCAAGAATGCAAAGTATGAGCGCGATGAACGCCCTATTGATCCTGCTTGTGGCTGTCCGGTCTGCCGCAGCTATTCCCGTGCCTATATCCGCCACCTGTTCAAAGCGGAGGAGATTTTGGGAATGCGCCTTGCCGTCATGCACAACCTGTGGTTCTATAACCATCTGATGGAGCGTATCCGGGATGAGCTGGATGCAGGCACCTTCACGGCTTTCCACGATAAATATGTAAAGCTTCTGGATACCCGAATTTGAGAATAAGCCTTGCAACAGGTCGTTTAAAAAGGTATAATAAGCTTATCTGAATTTTGAGAGGAGATTTTGCCCCATGCAATTTCTGACTACCACTTCCGAAGGCTACATCAGCCTGTTCTTCACACTGGCTCTGATGCTGGTTCTGCTGTACTTCATGATCTATCGTCCCCAGAAGAAGCAGGAGAAGAAGGATGCCGCAATGCGCAGCAGCCTGGAGATCGGCGATCAGGTCACCACCATTGGCGGTGTCATTGGCCGTGTTGTTGCAATCAAGGACGATACCTTTGTTCTGGAGACCGGTGCTGACCGTGTGAAGATCCGCTTCACCAAGACTGCAATTTCCGCTGTTGAAAAGCTGAACATGGACAAGGCTGACAAGAAGTAAGCTTTTTCTTCAAACAATTAAGAGCATATCAAACGCGTCTTCCTGCATAGATTACTGGCAGGGAGGCGCGTTTTTATGTCTGAGAAAAATCTTTTCCCGGCGGAACTCCGGGTTCTTCTGCTGGCGGGGGCAGTCGGCGTTATGGTCACAGCGGGCTGGCTGGCCGCAATGGCAGCGCTGATGACAGCACAGGGCTATTCTGGTGCCGCCGCACCGCCGCTGGCAACAGCAGCCGTTGGTGCAGGGAGCCTTTGCAGCGGTTGGATCGCTGCATTTTGCAAAAAGGAACGCGGCCTGCTGTGCGGGCTTGTACAGGGCCTGTTTTATGCGGCATTGCTCGTGGTGCTCAGCGTTCCTTCCGGTACGCTTACGGAAGAGCCGCCGCTGCTGCGGTTTGCTGTGCTGATCCTGTGCGGCAGTATTGGCGGATTGCTGGGCATGGTGACCCGGGAGAAAAAGCGCCGCAGCTGAACAAATAAAACAAGGAGGTTCGATCATGTGGGTCTATCAGCAAACAGGAACGCCAGCGCATTTGCCAGAAGCCGCGCAGCCGCTTCCCACAGGTGAAGCTGCGCTTCTGCCGCAGCCGCAGAAAACACTGCCGCCAGAACGATCCGCACCGGAAGTGCCTTCACCGCTGCAGAGACATCACACGGAAACCCGGCAGAAAACCTGCTGGCTGCTCGTCTGTGCCTTTCTGATCGGCTCTGGCTCAGCTGGCGTGCTTCTGGCTTTCTGCGAAAAGCAGCAGCCGGACTGGCTGCAATATTACCTGCAAAGCTGGCGCGGCCTGTTTGCCGCTGCAGATGCACATACTGCGGCCAGCCTTTTCGGAATGGAATATCTTACGCTGGCTGCGGCCGCGACCCTTCTGTTCCTGATGGGCTTTTCCGCACTGGGGCCGGTTTTGATCTTTTTGTTTACGATGTTCTATGGGCTGGGAAACGGGACGCTGTTTGTGCAGCTGCTTTCCGACACGGCACTGAAAAAGGAAACGTGGCTTCTGCTGCTTGCATTTCTGCCTGCGGCAGCTGCTTCTGCAGGGCTGTGCACGCTCGGCACAGATTCTCTGCGGGTGAGCAGCCAGATCCGCGTCTGTTCCTTTTTTGCAGCAGGGCCTGACCGGGAGATCGTCCGGCCACATGGATTCATCCGGCAGTATCTGCTGACGCTGACGTTATTTGTGCCGCTGTGCGGCATTTCTGCAGCGCTTGCAAGCATTGGAAGCAGGCTTTGAGCAAGGGCTTTTCTTGCGGGTTTGCTTGTTATATGCTACAATAGAGAATAATAAAGCCAAGACAATGTAACAGGAGCTTTTTTTGATGAAGGAACCAAAACTGAAAACTGTATATGTGTGTTCCAACTGCGGCGAGACAAGCCCCCGCTGGATGGGCCGCTGCCCAAGCTGCGGCAGCTGGAACACGATGAACGAGGACGTTGTAGCGGAAGCCCCCAAAGCAGGTACGGCCGCAGCCAAACAGGCGGCAGCCGCCCGCCCGGAAGGGGTGACCACCCTGACCGCAAAACGCCTTTCTGAGATCAGCATGACCGAAGAAAAAAGCCGTATTCTGACCGGCATTTCGGAGCTGGACCGTGTACTTGGCGGCGGCATTGTGCTGGGCGGCGTTGTGCTTTTGAGCGGTGAGCCGGGTGTGGGCAAATCTACTATGCTTCTGCAGCTGTGCGGTGCCATTTCCAACCAGCACAGTGTTTTGTATATCACTGGCGAGGAATCGGTGCGGCAGGTCAAGCTGCGCGCTGCCCGGCTGAAAGTGCCGCAGGATAACATTTTTCTGGCAGCGGAGAATGATGTGGACGAGATCTGCGGCCTGATCGAAAAAGAAAAGCCGGATCTCGTGGTCATCGACTCCATCCAGACGATGCGCTGCATGGATATCTCGTCCTCCGCCGGTACGGTAAGTCAGGTCAAGGAAAGTGCGGCCCGCCTGCTGGCCGTGGCCAAAAAGCAGGAGATCCCCATGTTCATTGTGGGGCATGTGAACAAGGACGGTGCCATTGCAGGCCCCAAAGTCATGGAGCATATCGTGGATACGGTGCTTTACTTTGAGGGCGATAAAATGCTGCCGTACCGCATCCTGCGTGCGGCCAAGAACCGTTATGGCTCCACCAATGAGCTGGGCATGTTTGATATGACGGGGCAGGGCCTTGCTGAGATTGAAAACCCTTCACAGATGCTGCTGGAAGGCCGTCCTCTTGGCGTTTCCGGCAACTGTGTGGCCTGTACCATGGAGGGCAGCCGTCCCATTTTGAGCGAAATTCAGGCCCTTGCAACCAAAACCAATTTTCCAGCACCGCGCCGTGCCTGCAGCGGCTACGACTACAACCGCATGAATCTGCTGATCGCTGTGCTGGAAAAGCGTGCAGGGTATTTCTTTGGAAATCTGGATGTATATATCAACATCGTGGGCGGCATTGCACTGCGTGATACTGCCTGTGATCTTTCTGTCTGCTTGAGTATGGTCTCCTCGCTGCTAGACAGGCCCGTCAGCGATAAGCTGATCGCCATTGGCGAGGTCGGCCTTGGCGGTGAAGTGCGCAGCGTACCCAATCTGGAACAGCGCCTGCATGAGGCAGAGCGTATCGGCTTTGAACGTGCGGTGATCCCGAAGCACAGCCTGAATCATCTGAGTCCGGCAGATTATCCTGGAATGCAGCTGATCGGCGCGGCTTATATCACCGATGCGATCAATGCCCTGAAATCTGACCGCTTATAAGAGGAAAAACAATGTCGATCTATCTGGACGAGAAAAATCCCGGCAAGCACAAGCCCTTCGATGATGCTGCGCCGGACATTGTGGAATACGTCCGCTATCTGGAAGTGATCGCGGGCAAAAGCGCAAACACGGCGTTCAGCTACTACTGTGATCTGCGCGGATTCAGCCGTTTTATGAAGCGCCGCCGTGGGCTTGTGCCCGAAGACAGCGAGATGAAGGATATCGACCCCAAAGGGCTGGACACCGCATTCTGGGCCTCCGTAACAAAGGAGGATATCTACGAATATCTGTACTTTTTAAACCGCGAGTGCGGCAACAAAAAGTCCTCAACGGCCCGGCGGCTGGCAAGCCTGCACGGCTTTTATGATTACCTGGTCAATCAGGTCAACCGGCTGGATGCTGATCCGACTGCGGCCATCCACCCACCCAAACAGGATAAGGTACTGCCCAAATATCTGACGGCGGAGCAGTCCATGGAGTTATTGGAAAGCACGCAGACCCAAAGCGATTTTCCGGAGCGGGATTATTGCATGGTGACGCTGTTTTTGAACTGTGGAATGCGTCTGGCAGAGCTTGTCGGCATGAATCTGGACGACATTGATTTGGAAAACCGCCAGATACGTCTGTTTGGCAAGGGCCACAAGGAGCGCATGGTTTATCTGAATGATGCCTGCATGGAAGCATTGCGGCTGTATCTGGGCAAACGCAATACGATGGAGGGACTTCTGCCGCAGGAAAAGGCGGTCTTTATTACCCGACGGCGCAAAGAGCGTATCTCGAACCGCAGGGTAGAACAGCTAGTGACCGGTGCAATGAAAGCAGCCGGATTAAAAGGCTTTTCCACACATAAGCTGCGCCACACTGCCGCAACTCTGATGTATCAGACCGGCAATGTGGACATCCTTACACTCAAGCAGCTTTTGGGCCACAGCAACGTGTCTACCACACAAATTTATACGCACCTACAGGAATTTCAGGTGCGCGCGGCTATTGAAGAAAACCCGCTGGGCAAGGTCAAAAAGCTCAAAGCATCTTCTCACATCTTGGATACAACAAAAAAGGAAACAGGGGAGACAGCAGAGGATTCAGCTCTGGATGAGGAGCTTTCGTCTGCGCCCATGAAAGCCTTTGAGGGTGCGGCTCAGGATGGCATCGGGCTGGATTCTTCCGTGCTTGCAATGAAGCCTGATGCGAACGCCGGAAACGGAAATTCCTGAACCACATAAGAATACCCATAAAATGAAATGAAACGATACCGTCTGTGACGCGTCCAAGGTGCGGACATGTCATCGGCGGTATTTTTATAGATATATTTATATAAATAATGGAATGATAAGCTGTGATCTGGCCAGCGATTTGAAATCGTACGAGCAAATGGTCGTTCACAGAAAAATAAAAAGATCAGAATGACCACCGAACTTATAGCAACATAAAAAGAGAATCTGTAAAAATAAAATGCAAGCGCGCATGGCAGCGGCAGACTGTGCAGCTTTGTAATTTGTAAGTCCATAAAAAGATTGTAGCACCAAAATACTAATGAGACACAAAAATATAAAAAACGCAAAAGTTGAATCATACGGTATTACAGATGGCTGCAGATCCGCAGGTCGCGGAAAAAGGCCAGATGCAGGAAAATAGAGATTTTTCACTTCCCTATGTTTCGCATAACGTGCATTATACGAAAATTATGTAATCAAAAAAATAAGACCGCCCTTCTCTTCTGGTTATGAGTTCAGCGGTCTTAAAATACTGATGGCTGTATGGTGTTGGGTTCAGAATGTTATCGCTTCTTCTCCCTTGGTGATGCTATGCTGATACTTTTTAATTTAAAGTGAACCCGGCAAGCTGCTCGGCCTGCGGCTGTGTGCCAAAGTATGCACAGATTGCTTCGTAATAAACGCGGGCTGTTTTTTTACAACCTTCTTCGCTGCCGAACTGTGCAACATCTGCTTCATTCGTTACAAAGCATTGCTCTGCCAGCACTGCCGGACAATTTACATCTTCCAGCAACGTAAAGCTTCGCTCTGAACGCACCTCGGTGTGGGTACTTTCCACCAGTTGCTTCTGATCGTTTTCCAGATAATAAATGTATCGGACTCCCCCGCGCCCACGCAGAGATGCTCCTGCAGCCTGCATTCCTTTGGCAAGCAGCTGCGCAAAGTAAAAGCTTTCCTGATGCCAAGTCCGGCCCGGCACTGCCGGATAGCACTCAAAGCCGGATGCAGTGGAGCCATTTGCAGCTGAGTTGCCGTGGATGGAAAGCAACAGCTGCGGTGCCTGTTCGTCCGCTCTGGCGGCACGCTGGGCGGGCGTAGCGGTTTCATCAAAGCTGTCACGGGTCTGCAGCGGAATAAAATTAGAGTCCTGCTGCAGCAGCCGGATCAGTTCCGAGGCGGTTGCTGCGGTCATATCTTTTTCTTCGATCACTCCCCTTGCACCCGGGTCTGCTCCACCGTGCCCGGCATCGATCACCACGCGGTAAGGCGGATCACCGACCTGCGGACGGAATTCTTCACCGGCGATGCTTTCCGCTGGCTGAGCTGTCTGCAGAGTCAGCGCTGCATGCCAGAGTGAGCTGCCAAACCAGATGCCCACTGCGCAAAAAAGCAGAATGACCGTATTTTTGAGCACATGAGAAGTCTGTTTTCGTCTTTTTGAGTGCGCGGCTCTGGAATATCGTTTTGCCATTTTGGCTTACATCCTTATATTAGCATTCTTTATAGAATACGATCCTGCTCTGCAAATTCCTTCAATGTGAGAAAAAGCTACCCGAAAAATCCTTCGGATAGCTTTTTCTTTATTTCAGCTCTACCACGGTCACGCCGCTTTCACCCTCGCCATAACGGCCCAGACGGAAGCTTTTGACCATGCGGTTGCCGCGCAGATGCTTGTGGATAGCTGTGCGCAGCGCACCGGTTCCATTGCCGTGGATCAGATAAACCACTGTCTGTCCGTTCAGGATGGCACGGTCGATAAAGGAATCCACCTCCGGCAGCGCTTCGTCCACCGTCAGGCCCAGTAGATTGCATTCCATCTTGGCGGAACGCTGTACCCTCTCTACCCTGCCGTTCGGGCGGTTGGCATCGCCGGTCAGGCGAGAATAACGCTGCTGTGCTTTCGTCTGCGGTTTCTTTTCCTTGACCAGCTTTTCCGGCTGTTTCAAGCCCTTGAGCGGAACTTTGGTCTTGATGATGCCTGCACGCACCAGAACATCGCCGTTTTTATCCGGCAGGGCCAATACGGTAGCCAGCTGGTTCAGCTCTGCAATGCAGACCTCCTGCCCTACCTTGACCTCTTTCAGCGGCACAAATTCCTTGACGGGGTTATGCACCGCCTCGGAGCCGATAAACAGCTTTTCCGATTCTTTTTTGGCGATCTCGCGGGCGCGCTGAGCTTTCTGCTGGGTGCTCATGCGCTCGTCCTTCTGCAGCTGACGCAGTTCGTCGGTCAGGGCGTAAGCCTGACTTTCCACCTGCTGTGCCAGCGCACGAGCCTTGGCTCGGGCAGCTTCCAGTTCATTTTCACCCTGACGGATCAGCTCATCACGCTTTTTCTGCGCGGCTTCCAGCTGGTGGGAAGCTTCATTTTTCAGCTCTTCCACCTCGTTCTGGCTTTCCTTCAGCTGCAGCTTCAGATCATCCAGCTGTCCCAGAACGGCATCCAGACGCTTATCCTCTGCGGAAAGATGCTGCTGTGCCGCTTCGATCACGCGCTCCGGGATGCCCAACTTTTCGCTGATGAGGAACGCATTGGATTTGCCCGGCACGCCGACGCTCAGCTTATAGGTCGGGCGCAGCGTTTCCAGATCAAACTCACAGCTGGCATTGACAACGCCCTTGGTTTCCAGAGCAAACACCTTCAGCTCAGCGTAGTGAGTGGTGGCCATCAGCAGCACGCCGCGGCGGCGCAGCTCTTCAATGATGGCCACAGCCAGCGCAGCACCTTCGGCGGGGTCGGTACCGGCACCAAGCTCGTCCAGCAGCACCAGTGTGTGCGGCATGGCAAGCTCCAGAATGCCGGTAATCTTTTTCATATGACCGGAGAAGGTGGAAAGGCTCTGCTCAATGCTCTGTTCATCGCCGATATCCACCAGAAATTCATCAAATACGCAGATCTCGCTGCGCTCGTCAGCCGGGATCAGGAAGCCGCACTGCGCCATGGCGCACAGCAGGCCCGCTGTTTTCAAGGTGACGGTTTTGCCACCGGTGTTCGGTCCGGTGATGATCAGCGAATCGTAATCCCTGCCCAGAGCAATATCCACAGGCACGCACTTTTTAGGATCGATCAGCGGGTGGCGCGCACGGATCAGCGAGAAGGAATCGTCGGTGCGGACAGCAGGCTTGAATGCCTTGAGATCCAAAGCCAGCCGTGCCTTTGCCAGCAGAACATCGATCTCCAGCATAGCCTTGTAGCTGTACTGGAACTGCGGCTCAATGGCGGCCACCTGTGCGGTAAAGGCCACCAGAATGCGCTCGATCTCCTGCGCTTCCTGCGCACGGTACTGCAAAATGCGGGCATTGGCTTCCACAACGGCCTGCGGCTCCACAAAGACGGTGGCTCCGGTAGACGAAACATCATGAATAATGCCGCTCACCTCACCGCGGTATTCGCTCTTGACCGGCACAACATACCGGCCATTGCGCATGGAAACCACGCTTTCCTGTAGATACTTGGAGGTATCCATATTGCGGACCATGCTCTCCAGACGGTCACGGATGCTGTTCTCCGTTGCGCGGATCTTTTTGCGCAGGTCGTTCAGGGTATGAGAGGCCGTGTCTGCCATGGCATCCGGTGCCAGAATGGCGCTGGAGATCTGCTGTTCCAGGCCCGGCTGCGGTGCCAGCGCATAGAACAGATCGTCTGTAGGCAGAGCGTCGTGCTCCGAAGCACCATACCAGCTTGAAAGATTCTGAAAATTGCGCAGTGCACCAGCCACCATCAACAGCTCGCCCATTGAAAGTACGCCGCCTTTTACGGCGCGGGCCGCCAGCTGACTGACATTCTCCACGCCGCCAAAGCGCGGGGAGCCGTTTTTGATCAGCAGGGTGTTGATGGCATCGGTCTGTTCCAGCGCATAGCGCACCTCGTCCGGGTCGCACTGCGGCTGAGTGGCAAGCAGCATTTCGCGCGCTTCCTTGCACACGCAGCCCTCTGCGGCACGAGCGACGATCTTATCCAGTTCCAGAGTTTTTAAGTAACTTGTTTCCATAGGTTCCCTTTATGCTCAGGGCAGCAGGGTCTTTAAAAAGTCATAGCTTTTCAAAGGCTTATCCATATGGGTCAGTGCATAGCGCTCTGCCACTGCGGAAAGCTTTTCCAGACTGCCCACAGAAATTTTGAATGCAAATATTTTTTTGTCGTCCACAAGGCAGATGTGCCGCAGCGCATACAGTGCGCCCTGATCAAGGTTGCAGGTCTTTCCTGCTTTTGCGGCGCAGTCTGCACAGAGCAGATGGCCTTCCTGCACATCCAGATAGAACGCAGCACCATCATAGGCGCTGCAATCGCGGCAGCACACGATCTGCGGCATAAAGCCGCACTCGCTCATAGTGCGCAGCTCAAACACGGCCTTGATCACCCGCAGGTCCGTTTTGCCCTCGCTGATCATATAGAAACAGTTGAGCAGCAGCCGAAGCTCCCGCTGTGCCTCCTGCCCGGTGGGCGAAAGGGTCATTGCCATTTCAGCCATATACATGGCAAGACTCATGCCCTCAATACTGGACGAGATGCCGTGAAAGACATTTTTCACTTCCGCTTCCCGCACAGTGTACATGTTGCGGCCCGGCACCAGTGTGAACTCGGAGTAGCAGAACAGCCCGCACGCGCTGAACAGCTTGCTCTTCAGCCGCAGGCTGCTCTGCGCTGCTGCCGAGATCACGCCCAGTTCCGGTGTCAGGATCGTCAGAATGCGGTCCGATTCCTTATAGCGGGTCTCCTTCAGCACCAGACCCGTGGTTACAAAGGCTTCCATTTTCTTGGTCCTCTGCCGGGGTTTCTTCCGGCCGCTGTTGTTTATAATCGAGATAACGAAGAATGTTTCCCGTGCAGGCAAACGCCTGCCAGCTTGCTTGTGCATCCATTTGCAGCACCTCTTCCCTGTTACGGATAGTGTCAGGTTTATTTTAACCGTTCATCCAAGGGAATTCTGTCCTGCTTTGGCAAGTGTCAGCGGTTATTGGTGTTCTGCTTGAAGCCAAAGTTGTTCAGCAGGAACTCGTTATCGCGCCAATCGGATTTTACCTTTACCCAGCACTGCAGATTGACGCGGCAGCCCAAAAACTCTTCGCAGTCTGCACGGGCAGCACTGGCAATTTTTTTCAGCATTGCGCCGCCTTTTCCAATGACCATGCCCTTGTGGCTTTCGCGCTCGCAGTAGATATTTACATCAATATCGATCAGGTCGGTGCCCGGGCGCTCTTTGAAGCGCTCCACCACAACAGCAATGCCATGGGGGATCTCGTCGCGCATGAACAGCAGGGCCTTTTCACGGATGACCTCCGCCACAAGCTCCTTTTCCGGCATATCCGTGTAGGCATCATCATCAAAATAATGCGGGCCTTCCACAGCATAGCGGCTCAAAGCATCGAACAGCACTTCGCAGCCGTCGTTATCACGGACGCTGATGGTGTAGATATCGTCGAATACACCCAATGCCTTCAGCTCTTCTTTGCGGGCTTCCAGATCAGCAGGTTCCTTGACAAGGTCGGTCTTGTTGATGACTGCAATTGCCGGGCCGCCGCTGCTGCGCAGCATATCCACCAGCACCATTTCCGATTCATTCAGTGCGCCGTAAGGCTCAAACAGCATCATGGAAACATCCACATCTGCAATGGAATCGCTGGCAGTCTTATCCATCCGTTTACCCAGTTTGTTGCGTGCCTTGTGCACACCGGGTGTATCCAGCAGCACATACTGCAGCGGCCCGCGGGTGATCACGCCGGTAATGCGGGTACGGGTGGTCTGCGGCTTGGAAGTGACGATGGCTACCTTTTCGCCAACCAGAAGGTTGGTCAGACTGGATTTGCCAACATTGGGACGGCCAATGACAGCCACAAAAACGGAAGAAGTATCATAATGCCCCTGAATGGGTGTAGCGTTACTCAAAATCTAGCTCCTGTCTGTATTGTGCGGCAACCGCACGGTGAATCAATTACTCGGTATAGCTTACGGTGCGCGGCAGGCCCAGCTGCAGCAGAACAGCTTCCTCTTTCTCACGCATCCGCATGGCTTCCAGACCGCCATTTTCGTGGTCGTAGCCCAGCAGGTGCAGCATGGAGTGCACCGTCAGGAACGCCACCTCACGCTGCAGCGGATGGCCGTAAAGGTTTGCCTGCTCCTGTGCACGCTCCATACTGATGACGATGTCACCCAGCATTTTGCAGCCGTTGTTCTCGTCAACATCATATTTGCCGTCTACACCCAGAGGGAAGCTCAGCACGTCGGTGGGCATGGGCTTGTTGCGGTACTGGTTGTTCAGCTCAGCAATGGCAGCGTTATCCACAAAGGTCACGCTGATCTCTGCAGGAGCTTCAAAATGCTCATACTCCAGCACGGCATTACAGGCACGGCGGATGAGAATGCGCAGACCGGAAGGAACCTTGACGGCCTTCTGTGAATTGGTGATCAAAACTTTATTGGACATAAATCAGTCCACTCCTTTCTATTTTTGATGTCTTTATATGAATTCTGGTGATTTTATTTTTCAGGGTGTGCAGCCTTTTCGTAAGCCTTGATAATTTCCTGCACTAGACGGTGGCGCACAACATCCTTCTCAGTAAAATAGCACTGTGCAATCCCATTTACATTTTTAAGCACGTGCAGTGCATCCACAAGACCGCTGCGGGTGCGTTCCGGCAGATCGATCTGGGTCACATCACCGGTAACCACCACCTTGGAGCCGACACCCATACGTGTGAGGAACATTTTCATCTGCTCCGGTGTGGTGTTCTGTGCCTCGTCCAGAATGATAAAGGAATCATCCAGCGTGCGTCCGCGCATATAGGCAAGCGGTGCAACCTCAATGATCTGCTTTTCCACAAGGCGCTCGTAAGTTTCGGCACCCAGCATATCAAACAGGCCGTCATACAGCGGGCGCAGATAAGGGTCTACCTTCTGCTGCAGATCACCGGGCAGAAAGCCCAGCTTTTCACCTGCTTCCACTGCCGGGCGGGTGAGCACGATGCGGGAAACATCCTTGGCTTTAAAAGCCTTTACCGCCATGGTAACGGCCAGATAGGTCTTGCCAGTACCCGCCGGGCCAACGCCAAAGGTGATGGCATTGGTGCGGATGGCATTGAGATATTCCTTCTGGCCCAGTGTTTTGGGCCGGATCGGCCGTCCCTTGACCGTTACGGTAACAAAATCTTCGGTCAGTTCCTTGACCCGCTTTTCTGCTCCATCGTGCGCCAGACTGATGCAGTAGCGCACGGTCTGGTCTTCCAGCGGTGTATGATTCTCGATCAGAAGCAGCATTCCCTCCACAGCGCGGCTGGCCGCGGCAACATTGGCCGGTTCGCCTGAAAGCCGCAGCTGCGTGCCCCGGCAGACCGCCGTAACAGAAAATTCGTTCTCCAGCAGACGGATGTTCCGGTCGCAGTTGCCAAAAACAGCTGCGGCGACCTCTACACTATCCAGTTCAATATTCTTTTCTGCCATGTGCTCCTCCTGAAAGGATATATTTTAATGCTTCTATTGTACCACCAAAATCTCGAGAAGAAAACTGTGAAAAGTACACAAAATATTTTCATCCGTTCCATCGGTTTTTTCATACGCCAAGGCAGCTGCCCATGCAAAGCGTCAGCGGCAAAAAAGAAAATGCAGGAACAGGAATGCATCCTGTACGAATGATCTTGTCAAGTCCTTTTGTGCCACAACCACAGAGAAAAACAAAACATATCTTTGGCCAAAAAGGCAATAGCAAACTTCTCCCCTGCGTGCTACAATAGCAAGCGTTGTGCGGCTTGCATCCGGCCAGCCGCTCCGGAATGCTGAAATCAAAGGAGAAGGAACCATGGAACAACTTTTTCTGATGCCCGGTGAAGAACGCTGCGAACGCTTCAAGGATGGCAACGGTATTCCGAGAGTTCACTACTCCTATCGCTCGATGCACGGTGCATTCTTCGACTGTGAGAGCCGCAGTTTGGAGGAAGCCCAGCGCCTGTGTGAGGACTGGCTGGTAGGCCAGGACCGCTGCTACCGCAACTGAAATGAAAAATAGAAACCTCCGCTTCCCTGTCGGTACTGCCGCCGGGAAGCGGAGGTTTTTGCTTTTTACAGGTTTATTTCCACAGTTGAGCGCAGACAAGTTCCAGCACACTGCCCGCGATGCAGCGGGCCTTATCCGAAATGAGAAAACAGTCGGAAAGTTCCTCTTTGCGGGGGTCTATATCGGCCACCTTAAAACCGGGCGTTACCGGATAACTGCTGCGCAGAAGTCCGCGCAGAATGCCCGTGATCTGCGTGGTCACAGAGATCATGGCACCATCTGCCGTGCGGATCTGCGCAATGGTCTCACCCGCTTCCACGATATCTCCAATTTTGCGGAGATCCATAAATATACCGGCCGTGCCGGCATGGATCACGCGCTCTTTGCCGTAGCCGCCAATGATTCCGGGAATGCCGGTATCAGGGATGGCACTGCCTTCCCGAATGATGCGTCCCAGCCGGTGGCCGCGTTTGGTCTCCACCACCACATCCACATCCTGCCCGGCCGTGAAACCGGGGCCGAGTGCAATGGTCAGGGGTGCCATATCCCGCGTTGTGCCAAGATTCTTTTTGGCAAGGATCGCATCCACAAGGACATCCGGCTTTGCGGGCGCAATGCTTTTTCCTTGCGGGTCTACCAGAACAGGAACGGCATTCTGTTTCCAGACTTCTTCTGCCTGCGCCAGAGTTTCGATCCGTACCGCACGCAGACCTTCAACGGCGGTCTCACCTTCATAAACGGCTTCGCACAGAGAAACCTGCCGCCGGATCGCCGCCGGATGCTCCGCTTCCAGCACCAGCACACGCAGGCCTGCGCTCCACAGCCGGTGAACGGTGCCGGTAGCAAGGTCGCCACCGCCGCGCACAAGGATCAGTGCATCCTTCTTCATTTGATCTCCTCTCCGGGCTGGAGTCGAGTCAATACGATCTCCATAGACCCACCGCAGGCAGCAATTGCTGCATCATCATTTTTGCCGTCTGCCGAAAAATGCAGCCGTTGATACGCCGGAGCAGCTCCCGTCAGCATTTCCTGTGCAGCCAGAATGGTGCGGTGCTCCATAATACCGCCGCCCACGCTGCCCACAATAGAGCTGTCTGTGCGAACCAGCATTTTTGCGCCGATTTCCCGCGGCGTAGAGCCGTGCCGCGCCGCAATCACGGCAAGCACCGCCTGCTGCCCGGCGGCATCTGTCTGAGCCATGGCTTCCAGAAGGGCAGATGAAAAGCCCTCCGTCTGCGGACGCGCATTCTTGATCGATACGATCTGTGCCAGAATGGAAAGTGCGATCTCCTCTGCCGTCTGTGAGCCGATGGAAAGCCCGATGGGGGCGTACAACGCCTCCACTCTTTCGGCATCGATACCGGCTTCCAGAAGTTGACGGCGCACCAGTGCGGCACGCCCGCGGCTGCCCATCATGCCAACATAGGCTGCAGGCTTTTTTAATATCACCTTCAGGCAGTCCACATCAAATGCATGTGCCCGGGTGACGACCACATAATAAGTCTCTGCGCCGTCAGGTACCTGCGCAAGCGCTTTATCAAACGGCAGGCAGAGCACTTTATCGGCTCCGGCCAGCCGCAGCTGCTGTGCATATTCCTCGCGGTCATCCATTGCAAGGACCGTCAGGCCCAGCAGCTTTGCAAGCTGCACAACGGCTGCAGCCACATGTCCACCGCCGCAGACTACCAGCTGCGGCACCGCGCCAAAGCGCTCCGCAAAGATGTCTGTGCCTGCAACAGAGTGGATACCAGCTGCTGTGCAGCCCTGCAGTTCTGTCAGGTGCTGCAGCAGTACGGTGCTGTCTCCCCTCTGCCACACGGGCCTGCCCTCCAGCAAAAGCAGCTGGCTCCCCGCGGCATCGCCCTCTAACTGGGCCACCATCGTCCAGCCGCCCGCAGAACGGGCTTTTTGCAGCATTGTATAAAGCGGCATTTTACCCATGCGTCATTCTCCTGTTTTATCTTTATTACTGTTCTACTGCTGCGGCCTGATCGTAACGTGCCGGGTCCAGCCGGTTCTGCCACTGCTCAAATTCTTCCGGCAGCATCCGCCAGGCAAGGCCGCAGCCTGCGGAGATCTCGCGCGGCAGTGGGATGAGCCTGCCCGGAACCTTCTCCGCAAGGCACTGCTTTTCCCATTCCATGGCATCCAGCGTTGTGCGGAATGAAAGAACAATATAAGTTTTTTTGATGCGCATATCAGATCTCCTGTGCAAGCTCCTGAACAGCGGCTGCGGTCTGAAGCGCTTCGGCTTCCGTATTGAAATGCGAAAAGCTGAACCGTACCACGCCCTGTTCCACCGTGCCCAGCGCTTTATGCATCAGCGGTGCACAGTGCGCACCGGCACGCACACAGATGCTGTAGTCCTCCCACAGAATATCTGCAATGCGGGCTGAATCTTCGTCTCCAATGTTGAGCGAGATAATGGGAGCGTGCAGCGCCATTTCCGGGTCGCCGTAGATCTTCACGTTCGGCAGATCTCGAATGTTTTTATAAAAGAGCGCCGCCAGTGCAGTTTCTTTTGCACACAGCGTTTCCACACCCTGAGCCAGAATCCATTCCACACCGGCACACAGGCCCGCCAGACCCGGAACATTGAGCGTCCCGGCTTCCAGAGCGGTGGGCATCTGTGCGGGATGCTGTTCATCAAAGCTGTGTACGCCGCTGCCTCCCACTACCAATGGCTGGATGGAAAGCCCCGGGCGTACATACAAGCCGCCTGTTCCCTGCGGGCCAAGCAGCGCCTTATGTCCGGTGAAGCATAGCACATCAATGCCCAGTGCCTGTACGTCAATGGGCTGTGAACCCGCCGTCTGGGCCGCATCCACGATCAGCAGCAGGCTGTGCCGGTGCGCAAAACCCGCTGCTTTTGCAAGATCCGTTCCGTTGCCGGTCACATTGGAAGCACCTGTTACGACCAGCGCTTTTGTATTGGGCTGAACCAGCTTATCCCAGTCATTATATTGCAGCCGTCCACGCTCATCCACGCCTGCAAAACTGAACTGCAAGCCCTGTTCCCGCAGCCGGTAGAGCGGCCGCAGAACAGAGTTATGCTCACATACCGTTGTGATGATATGATCGCCCGGTGCAAAAAGGCCCCCCAATGCAATGTTCAAGGCCTCCGTTGCATTTGCCGCAAAGGCAATACAGGACGGGTCTGGTGCGTGGAGGAGCTTTGCCATTGCGCACCGCGCAGCATAAACAAGACGGCTTGCGTGCAGCGTGGGCTCATGGGCACCCCGTCCCGGATTGCCTGCCGTGCGCATTGCGTCCAGCACAGCCTGCTCTACCTGCGGCGGCTTGCGCAGGGTCGTGGCAGCGTTATCCAGATAGATCACGGTTTCACCACGTTGCCTGCCTGCGTCAGCTTTTCCACGATGGTGTACATGTTGGTCACACTGCCAACAGCAAGCTTTTCGGTCAGGCCATAGAAATTCAGGCAGGTGCCGCAGGTCATGATCTCCACGCCCTGTGCTTCCAGTGCCTTCAGGTCATCCAGCATGGGCGAACCCTCACAGGTCAGGGACGCGCCGCCGTTATAGAACAGCACTGTTTTGGGCAGCTGATCCTGCTGGGTAAGTGCGAACACAAAGGCCTTGAGCAGGGACTTGCCAAGGTCATCTGCGCCAATGCCCATTTTATCAGAGCTGATGGCAACCACCGTGTCCGTGCGGGTGTCCGGTGCACAGGCCGGTGCTTCTTCAGTGGGTGTTTCGGACGCTTCGCCGACCGTGAACAGCACGCGGTATTCCCGCTCGGCCAGCTTTTCGGCGCTGTACTGATAACCTTTCTGCTGGGCCATTTTGGTAAGGTTCTGCACGGCGATCTCATTATCCACCAGCACTTCCACCTCACCGGCACCCTTCAGTTCAGAGATCGCCTTTTTGGCTTTTACAACGGGCAGCGGGCATGCGTCACCACGGGCATCAACTTTCAGCATCATAATTGTAGGTCTCCATCAGTATTTTACAGTGATTTCCTGTTCGGTTTTGGGTATGATCTCACCCACGATCTTTGCGGGCAGGCCAGCGGCCTGCAGCTCTGCTTCCAGCGCATTTGCTTCTTTTGGCAACACGGCCAGCAATAGTCCGCCGGAAGTCTGTGGGTCAAACAGCACCTCTTCCATTGCAAACGGCACATTTTCAAAAGTGACATATGGGCCGGTATGGTTGCGGTTGCGCTGTCCGGCAGCGGTATACAAAAAATCATCTGCCGCTTTTTCGGCTCCCGGTAGAACCGGCACCATCCGTGCATCAATGATACAGGAAAGCTTTCCGCCCATCATCTCGTGCAGATGGCCCAGAAAACTGAAACCGGTCACATCGGTTGCCGCGTGGACCGTATACTTTCGGCTGATCTCGGCAGCGTTTTTGTTCAGCGTTGTCATGGACGCAATGGCACCGGCCATATCTTCTGGTGCCGCTTCGCCCACACGGTTTGCCGTGCAGATCAGGCCCACGCCCAGAGCTTTTGTTAAAATCAGCTTGTCGCCGGGCTTGCCGGAATCATTCATATACATTTTTTTCGGGTCCACAAGGCCAGTCACCGAAAGTCCGTATTTCACACCGGTATCGGCAATGGAATGCCCGCCCGCAAGGCTTCCGCCCGCTTCGGCCACCTTCTTGGCTCCGCCGCGCAGAATTTCGCCCAGAATGTTCAGATCCATGCTCTCCGGGAAGCAGACAAGGTTCAGTGCAGTCTTCACCTCGCCGCCCATGGCATAGACATCGCTCAGGGCGTTGGCCGCTGCGATCTGGCCGAAGGTATAGGGGTCATCCACCATCGGCGGGAAAAAATCCACTGTCTGTACCAGCGCGATATCATCTGTTATGCGGTATACAGCCGCATCATCCTGGCTGTCGTACCCGACCAGAAGGCTCGGGTCTCTTGCACCGCGCGGCAGCTTTTCCAGAATACGGCTCAGCGCTCCGGCTCCCAGCTTTGCGGTACATCCGCCGCCGGTGCAGAACACGATCTTGCCTTCTTTGCTCATGCACGTTCTCCTTTCTCGAAATGAGACGTAGCGCAGGAAATCCGATAAATTTTTTTCAGAATATCAGCCACCTGCCGGGCCAGAGCAGCCTGCTCTTTTGTATCGACCTGATTGAGTACAACATAAAAGCTGCGATCCCCTACAGCCTTCCTTCCACCGGCTTCACTTGCAAGCAGATTTGCCAGAAGTTCCGGTGTCAACTGCGCATCCTGCGGAACACAAAGCAGCTCTGCGGCAAGCTCTGCCCGGAAACAGACCTCCCGGAGCGGATGCCTCAACGCAGAAAGCCCTGCTACGGCCAGAACCGTATCGCACTGCGGTAAAAGCACCGGCTCGTGCGCAGCGGGTGCCTTGCAGGGCATCCGTTTTGCGCCGTCCGCTTCAATGAGCACGATATCTGCAAGGGTCATCCAGCGCTCCAGCTGTGCCTGCGGCGGGGCCGTCAATTTGCCG
>NZ_FMFG01000002.1:131219-158818 GCF_900066275.1 uncultured Faecalibacterium sp.
TCGTCGATCATTTCTGCTTTTCTGCAACTGCCATGGCGATTTTTTCCGGTGTGATGGGCAGCTCATAGAACCGGGTGCCAATGGCATTGTAGATCGCATCGGAAATGGCAGGCAGCGGTGTATTGATGACGACCTCGCCGATGGACTTTGCGCCAAAGGGTCCGTTGGGTTCATAGCTGCTCTCGAATTCAACCTTGATCTTGCCCACATCGGTGCGGGCCGGAATTTTGTACTGGAACAGAGAGTTCTCTTCCGGGTAGCCATTTTTATCGTAGGTGATGTTTTCGGTCAGAGTCATGCCGATGCCCTGCAGCAGACCGCCCTCAGCCTGCACACGGGTCAGGTTCGGGTTGATGGGCGTGCCGCAGTCCACACAGGCATCAAACTCCAGCAGCTTTACCTCGCCGGTCTCAGTATCCACTTCCACCTCAGCAGCACCAACCATGAACGGCGGCGGCGACAAAGGCGAAGTATGCGTTTCGGTGGCTTCCAGCGGAACCATGTGGCCGAACTGAGAAGCATACGCGATCTCGCTCAGAGACTTTTTCTGTGTGGGATCTTTGCTCTTGAAAACATCTTTTCCATCAAATTCCACCTCGTCCTCGGTGCATTCCAGCAGCTCTGCGCCCAGCTTGCAGATCTGGCCGCGCAGCTTCATGGCACACTTTTCGGTGGCCTTTCCGGTAACGTAAGTGGTACTGGACGCATAGGAGCCGGAGTCATAGGGCGAGGTATCCGTATCAGCTCCGAAGACCGTGATATTGTCCAGCGGGCAGTCCAGCACTTCGGCGGCGATCTGCGCCAGTGTAGTGTCACAGCCGGTGCCCATGTCGGCCGCACCGATCATCAGGGTGTAGAAGCCGTCGTCATTCAGTTTCAGGGTGGCACTGCCCACATCCATGCCGGAAATGCCGGAGCCCTGCATCGCCATGCCCATACCGACAGCGCGCACCTTGCTGTTGCCCATATCACGGGCAGGGTATTTGTGCTCCCAGTCGATCATATCCCGCACCTTGACAAGGCAGCGGTCCAGCGCGCAGCTGGTGTTGACAGCCCCATAGTAGGCGGGCATCACATCGCCCTCCTGTACGGTGTTTTTCAGCCGCAGCTCAAAGGGGTCCATATTCAGCTTATGAGCCAGTTCATTGACAGCAGATTCTACGGCAAACAGTCCCTGCGTTGCGCCGTAACCGCGGTAAGCACCGGCAGACATGTGGTTCGTATACACCACATCACTGATAAAACGGAAGGCTTCTGCCTTGCCGTACAGCGGGATGGACTTGTGACCGGAAAGGCCCACGGTCGTAGGGCCATGCTCACCGTAAGCACCGGTATTGGAAAGGGTGTACAGATCAATGCCCTTCACAACGCCGTCCTTCGTGGCACCCAGCCGCACATGGATCTCCATTTCGTGACGTGGCGAGGATGCGATCTGGCTTTCCACACGACTGAAAATGATCTTGGAGGGCTTTTTGGTCTTCCAAGTCACAAAAGCCGGATATACCTCACTGACCGCCGTCTGCTTGGCACCAAATCCGCCGCCGATGCGGGGCTTTGCCACGCGCACCATGGATTTGGGAATATGCAGTGCGTTCGCAATATTGCGCCGTGCATGGAACACGATCTGCGTGGAGCTGAGCACATTCAGCCGCCCATAGGTATCAATGGAGCAGTAGGTGCGGAAGGTCTCCATCATGGCCTGCTGGCAGGCCTTGGTGTGGTAAATGTGGTCAATGACTACATCGCTGGCCGCAAGCACTGCGTCGATGTCACCGGCTCCGCATTCATCATGGGCGCAGAGGTTGCGTTTGTTGTCGGCTCCCACCGGGCACAGACTGGCCCAGTTGTCCTCCGGATGCACCAGAATTGGGTTGTCCTTGGCAGTGTGATAGTCCAGCACTGCTTCCAAAACCTCATATTCCACCTTGATGAGCTTGAGAGCCTTATCCACGCACTTTTCGTCTTTACCGGCCACAATGGCCACCACATCGCCCACAAAGCGCACATGGCGGTCAATGAGCAGGCGGTCACGCGGACTGGCTTCCGGATAGGTCTGGCCAGCCTGCGTGTAGCGCGGCGCATCCTGCGGCACATCCTCCCATGTAAAGATTGCCTCGATGCCGGGCACCTTTTTTGCTACAGCCGTATTGATAGTTTTGACGATGGCATTTGCGTGCGGAGAGCGCAGCAGCTTTACGATCAGGCAGTCCTGCGGGATCACATCGTCCATATAGACGGGCTGGCCGGTGACCAGCTGCATGGCATCCTTTTTACGGAAAGGCTTGTTGATGGTACTCATTCTGCGGCCTCCTTCTGCTTTTTCCATGCCAGAAAGTTCATGATGCCGCGCAGCTGGCCCTCATAGCCAGAGCAGCGGCAGAGGTTGCCGGAGAGATATTCCTTCACTTCTTCCTCACTGGGGTACGGATTCTCGCGGAAGAGGGCCAGCGCGTTCATGATAAAGCCCGGGTTGCAGAAGCCACACTGCTCTGCACCCTGATCCGCGATAAAGCCGCCGAACTCCGCGGCTTCTTCCTGCAGGCCTTCCAGTGTGGTAATGCTGTGGCCGCTGGCACGCGCTGCCAGTACCGAGCAGGACAGCACCGGTTTCTCGTCCAGAAACACCGTGCACAGACCGCAGTTGGAGGTCTCACAGCCGCGCTTGACGCTCTTGCAGCCGTGGGCACGTACAAAATCGATCAGCAGCATATCTGCAGCCACATCCTCTGTGACCTTGATGCCGTTCAATGTAAGAGTGATCTGCATTTAATTTTCCTCCTGTGCCGTGCGTGCTTCCAGTTCCAGAACAGCACGCTTTGTCAGAACGCCTGCCAGATGGCGGCGGTACTCGGCATTGCCGCGCATATTGGAGCCAGTGACAATTTTTTGCTTTACTTCATCGGCAAAGTTCTGCGCCAGTTCCTGCGCAGAAACACCCGCCTTTGCCGGCAGCTCAAACAGCACAGCCTTGAGCGGCCGCGCACCGATCGCAATGCGATAGCTGCCGTTTTCCAGACGGGCGGCAGCGCAGGTAAGCACCGGGATATCAGTCTGGCTGTTGCGCACGGACTGATAGAAAAATTCTGCTTCTTCCTTTTTAACGATCAGCCGCACAAGGATGTCCCGGTCATAGGGACGCTCGGCGTACTCCCGCAGAGACACGATGCCGCCCTTGTACAGCTCTACCGAACAGTCCATGGCCATAAACAGCGTGAGCACATCGGAAAAGCCGAACCGGCTGTAGATGCTGCCACCCACAGTTGCCAGATTGCGCAGCTGCACGCCCACGATATGCCGCAGCGCTTCCTTTACCGCGCCATGGGTATACGCAGCAAGACCGGCGTGCTCTTCCAGCTGGCGCAGTGTAACCATGGCACCAATGGAAAAGCTGCCCTCGGTCTCCTCTATGGTGTCCAGTCCCAGACCGGACAGGTCGATGGCTGTACCGACATTGATGTTCTCCATTTTGAGCCAGATCATGCCGCCCAGCACACGGTTGGCCTTTTTCTGGTTCAGCTGCCACGCTTCTTCCAGACTTTCGGCCTGCTTATATTCTCGGATCGTCATCATAGATGCAGGTTCCTCTCTCTTTTTTTCTCTGTTCTTTTATTTTAACACAGATTTCGATATAATACTATTGTGAATTCGTTTCAGAAAGAGTGGTACTATATGAAAGAACTTCTTCCGGTGGGCTGTGTCATCATGGCATCCGGTCTGAGCCAGCGCTTCGGCTCCAACAAACTCCTTGCGCCGTTCTGCGGGGAACCGATGCTATGCCGCGCATTTGCGGCGACCGATACTCCAAAGCTTTCGGCCCGCATCGTGGTGACACGTTCGGACGAAGTTGCGCAGCTTTGCCGCTCCCGCAATGTTCCGGTGCTGCTGCACGATCTGCCCGGTCGAAACGATACGGTGAGGCTGGGACTTTCCGCGCTGCTGGAACAGGTTCCGGAGCTTTTTGGCTGCATGTTCCTGCCGGGAGACCAACCGCTTTTGTGCCGCGAGACAGTGGAAGCCATGGCAGGCATCTCCGGATGGGATCAAAGAACTCGGCTGGAACGGCAAAAAGAAACAGAACGGGAGATCTTCCGTCTGGGATTCCGGGTCCGTAACGACCCGTCTCCCCTTACTGGAAGTCCCGTTCTGTTTGAAAAAGGACTTTTTCAGGAACTGCTCACCTTGCCGCAGGGCATGGGCGGAAGTGTTCTGCTTCGGAAATATCCCGCGCATGTTCACACCGTTTACATTGCGGATCGGAATGAATTGGCCGACGCCGACACGCCCGAAGCACTGGCGCAATTGGAAGCGCTGGCCCGGCAAAAGCTTTGAGCTTTATACTGCCTTGTCATCCTTCGGCAGCAGCACATTCAGCAGGATCGCCACGAACGCAGCCGGAACGATGCCGGACTCGCCGCAGATCAGCTGTAAAGCGTGCGGAGCCTGTGCCAGAATGCCGCTGTTGGCACCCATGCCGTAGCCAACACCCAGAGCCACCGAGACGATGGTAAGCTGACGCGGGGTCATCTTTTCCTTGGTGATGAGCTGGATGCCGCTGACCACGATGGAAGAGAACATCATAACGGCAGCACCGCCCAGAACGGCCTGCGGCATAATGGAGATCAGTGCGCCGAGCTTGGGGATCAGGCCGCACAGGATCAGGAAGATGGCACCGGAGGCCAGAGCCATGCGGTTGACCACTTTGGTCATGGCCACCAGACCCACGTTCTGGCTGAAGGAAGTGTTGGGCAGTACACCGAACAGAGCCGCAAAGGAGGAGCCCAGACCGTCACAGATCACACCGCCGGACAGCTCTTTATCGGTGGGTTCACGATTCATGCCGCCCTCCATGACACCGGAGATATCACCCACGGTCTCAACAGCGGTAACAACGAACATGATCATCACCGGCATAATAGCGCGCATATCAAACACGATCTTGACCGGCATCAGCTTGGGAATGGCAAACCAAGAGGCCTGTGCCACCTTATTCCAGTTGAGCACCCATGCCTTGGTAAACTCTACACCATCGGCAGTGACACCGGTGGTGGGCAGCACCAGACCCATGACAAAGGCCGCAACGTAACCGGCCAGAATGCCGATCAGGATCGCGGAAGAGCTGAGGAAGCCCGTGGTCCAGTGCTTGAAGATCAGAATGACCACCAATACGAACAGGGCAAGCAGAAGATTTTCCATGGAGCCAAAGTCTTTTGCGCTGTTGCCGCCGCCAAAGGAATTGATGCCCACCGAGATCAGCGAAAGACCGATGGAAAGTACAACCGTACCGGTGACGACCGGCGGGAAAAACTTGCGCAGAGGCTTGAGGAAGAAGCCCAGCACGCTTTCAAAGATGCCGCCGATGATGGATGCACCCATAATGGCACCATAGGCCAGCACACCGCCGCCCATGCTGCCGACAACACTGTTGAACACGCCGATAAAACCGGAACTGGTGCCCATGATGATGGGCACACTGCCGCCCACGGGGCCGATGGTGAACAGCTGCACCAGTGTGACCACACCGGCCACGAACATGGCACTCTGCAGCAGCGTGACCTGCAGATCTGCGAACTCACCACCCGCAATGCCGCAGGCACTGGTGATGATCAGCAGCGGGGTCAGGTTGCCCACAAACATGGCGCAGACATGCTGCAGACCCAGCGGGATCGCCTGTTTCAGGGACATTTTTGCGTCGAACTGATACGCCGACTCTTCGAGCTTGACTTCCTTCAAATGTTCCACTCTCCTCAAATCTTGACAAAAATCATTCTTTTCGACTGCTTTACCAAAAAAGCGGATTTATTATAGCAAAACTGCGTATCCTTGTAAATTAAGTATGACTTTTTCGTGAACGGCTGTTTCCCGCTGAGAAACACAAAAAGCAGGGCGCTTTGTGCGTTTTTTCCGCTTTGGTCGGAAGAATTTCGCGCAGAACTCCTGCTTTTTTGTTTTGTTTTATTTGATTTTTGTGCGATATGGAAATTTTACAGCGTTCTCAGCCCGTAATCTTTTAAACAGCGCTGGATGCCCTGATGAGTGGTGTCGAACCGGATGCCGAAGCGTTCCAGTTTTGTGGTGTCCATCACAAGGTTCCGACCCCAGCTTTCTTCCTCGATCTGCACAGCGATTCCCAGCGTTTCGGCAAACTGCCGGGCTGTGCATACCATGTTTTCGGCATTGCCGCTGCCAAAATTGTATACTCCGCCTGGCAGCGCCATGGCGGGCTCCAGATTTTCGATCACCTGCCGCACATAGGTCACGCCGCGGTGGTCGTTCCGGGAGAAGCGCAGAGCCTTTCCCTTCAGCGCGGCACGCAGAAGATTCAGCGGAAGATTGCCCCGGATGGGCAGCCCATAGCCGGGCAGGTCATACATCCAACTGGCACGCAGATGGACCGAGTCCGGGCAGAGCTCCAGCACACGCTGCTCTGCTTCCAGCTTGTATTGGCCGTAAATGTTTGCGGGATGCAGGGCCAGTGTTTCCGGCAGCGGCCCCTGCTGCTGCACACCAGCATAGACCTGATCCGAGCTGAATGCCACCAGCTTTGCCTTCGTCTGCTGCGCAGCCCGTGCCAGCCAGACTGGCAGCTCCACATTGGCACGGTAAGCTTCTGCCGGATGCTGCGCACAGTAACTGGTATCGGAAAGAGCGGCGGTGTGCAGGATCACATCCGGATGCAAAGCTTCCACCTGTGCACGGGTGAGAGCTTCATCGGCTGTACAGAAAAAGCCTTTTGGAAGGGCGCAAAGCTCGTACTTTCCCTGCCACTGCTGCAAAATGCGGGAGCCGACAAAGCCGCCTGCACCGGTGATAAGAATTTTTTTCATGATAATTTCCTCCTGTAGGGCAATGAAAAAGTGCCCAGCAGCATGACAGCCTGCCGGGCACAAAAATTTTAAAGGAACAGTTCCAGCACGAACACGACGGCACAGCAGGCCACAGATACCTGAAACAGGCTTGCGCCGAACCAAGCAGCTGCAATGCCTACCACCAGCGCCATGGCACCGGCAGCCGGGCTCTGGGTCGCGTTGACAATGGCCGGGAAGGTCATGACCGCCAGCGTCACATAGGGCACATAATACAGAAACGACTGAATGAAGCGATTTTTGATGGGCTTGCGGATCAGTGTGAGCGGAAGGATGCGGATGGCATAGGATACCAGCGCCATCACTGCAATGTAAATGTAATGATTATGCGTCATGCTCTGCCTCCTGCTCTTCTGGATTTACCGGAAAAAGAACTGCTGCAGCGCTGGAAATGAGCACTGTGAGCAAAATGGTGCGCGTGCCCTCCGAAAGAGCGGAGATACCCGGCAGGTAATTGCACACAAAGCTCAGTGCAAAGCTGATGGCAACAAGTGCAGCTACCACCCTGCTCTTACGCGCCGGAGGAATGATGATGGCAAGGAACATGCCGTAAAGGGCAACGCTCAGCGCACTGACAGCCCGCAGCGGCAGCAGATTGCCCGCAATGATGCCCAACGCTGTACCGATGGCCCAAGCCGGTGCCGCCAGCAGAATGGCACCGTAGGTATAATATGGGTTCAGGCTGCCGGGCCGTGCAATGGTGATGCCAAAAAGCTCGTCTGTCACATCATAACCGATGAGCAGCCTGTGCCAGAAAGGTGTGCCCGGCGCAAAGCGCTGGGCCAGTGCGCAGCTCATGAGCAGATAGCGCGCATTGGCGATCAGTGTGATGATGGCCACTTCCAGATAGGTCGCATTGGCCATGATGATGGCAAATGCAGCGTATTCGCCTGCCGAAGCGTTGTTCAGTAGGCTGACCAGAAAGCCCTGAAACGGGGTAAAACCTGCCCGGCGGGCCGCAATGCCCAGCGAGAAGGAAACAGCAAAATAGCCCAGCGCAATGGGAACGCCATCCCGCATGCCCTCACAGAAAATCTTTTTGCTGAAAGCCCAAACCGGCCTTTCTGCATTGACAAGCTCCGGGGCAAGGAGCTTACTTTTGGAATTCATCTTTGTTTTTTACTCCTTTCCTATTTCAAACACCGCTTTTTATTATACTCTCACGCACACAGAGAAGAAAGGGCTTTTTCACTTTCTTTTCGGCACAAAAGGAAAACGCCGCCTGAAAAGGCAGCGTTCTTCGTTGATTTATGCACCCGGCACCAGAAAATGCATCGCCTGCGGCAGGACCTGCGTACCGGCTTCCAGCCCATTTGCCGTCAGGATCTGTGCCGGTGACACATGGAACCGTCTGGCAATGCCGAACAACTCCTCCCCTGCCTGTGCATAGTAGATGCGCAGTGCGATCTCCGGGTCCGGAGTCGTCAGCGGTTCGCCCAGCTCAATGCTGCCGATGCCCGAATGTGTGCTCCGGCAGAGGATGGCTCCTTCGGCACGGGCGGTGACCGTCACTTCCAATGTGCCGCCAGTGCAGCTGCACTGGATGTTCTCGGTGCTCAGCCAGCATTCCGGGCTGAACTGTGCACCCGGCGGGGCTTCTACTGCAAGCGGAAAGACAAGCTCCAGTGTTTTTTCGTAGCTTTCCAGCTCGGCAAGACTGTTCTCGGCAAAGGCTGTGGCAACGGCACGCACCGTAAAGGCCCAGCCGTCGCGGTAAGGTGTTACCTGCGCCGGTCCATAAGACACAAAGCAGGCGCGCAGCTGAGCATCCGCATCTGGAAGCGGCCCGGAGGCCGTGGAAGATGCTGTCTCGTTCAGCATACAGGCAAGATCTTCTGCTGCCAATTCCTGCGGCGTGACGGCGGTTTCAAACTGCGTAGAAAAGGCATCCGCTACGTATTGCAGCTGGCAGGGCCGCCATGCGTGCAGATGCATCATCACGCTGGCTGTCAGTTGGCCGCTGGCTTCCTGTTCGCCCTCCGCAAGGGCAAAGCCAACCGGCTCCAGCACGCACATGCATCTGCAGTCCTCTGCTACGCCTTCCAGATCCACCACCTGATTGAACGGCAGGGATGCCGCCTGACTTTGCAGGCTGCTTTCACCTTCCGCGCGCCAGGCGCATTGGGCACGTACCTCGCCCTTGACCACTGCCTTGCCCGCCAGCAGCTTTACCTCCCGCACGGCGGCGCTGCCGGTAATATCCAGAATGGCTGCGGGCGGCTTTGCAAACACAAGCTCCCCTTCCACAGTAACCAGCTTTTCCAGCACCGCGGTGCTGCGCACGCCGTTCAGCGTCTGCAATTTCTGTTCAATGCCGCCATCGGCCAGCGCCGTGATCAGTTCCTGTTTATCCTGTGTATGGATAGTAACCACAAGACCATAGGCTCCGCGCACCTCGATGCGGTGCGGGTTTACTGCCCGGCAGTTGAGGTATTCGGTCTGCCCTTCTACCATAGCCATCCAGCTGGTGAAGGAGAATTCCGGCACCTCCAGCTGCTTTGTAAACGGCAGCTTCTGCTCAGTCTGGCAAAGCCCGGCCCCGTCCTCGCCCTGATAAAACACAGTGCAGCGCAGATAGCCTTCCAATGTAAGCCGCCCGGGCTGCAGCTGCTTTTGCAGCACCACCGGTTTTGCAAAGCATTTGACCAGCTTGAACACCGGCGGAAGATAATCTGAAATCAGGATCTCGGTTTCCAGCGGAAGTTCTGCCTTGACGGTGCAGCTCGTGCCTGCCTGCGGCAGCGTATCCCGAAAGATCTTCAGTTCCATGCAGTGTGCTCCTTTCCCTGTCCGTCTCTACTGGAAAGGTATGCACATGCTTTGCAGGATATGCGCGCAAAAAAGGCACCGTGCAAAACGCACGATGCCTTTGGGCCTTTTGAAACAATCAGATCGTTTTGCGCAGGACAGCCGTCTGCATTACATGGTATTTCTGCATCAGCCGGACGGCAGCCGATGTGATCTTCTCGCCGCTGACCACAATGGGGATCGCAGGCGGGCAGGAAACCGTCGGCATAGCGCAGATACGCCCCACCGCCTGCTCTGTGGGCACCTGCTCCTGCGGGGCAAACACGGCCTGCCGGATGCTGCAGCAGGTGTGCAATTCGTGTTCCAGCTCCAAAAGCTCACGATCGTTTTTTTCCGGGAGCGGGAACGGTCCTGTAAGGTTTTCCACAATGTGGAGAACGGCAGAAGTCAGCCGTTCAAAGTCCTGCGGCGGATTTGCCGGGGTGAACATCAGCACAACATAGCGCGGGTCGGCATATTCGCACTCGACCTTTGCGCAGCGCAGCGCTTCTGCAAGCTCTGTGCCGGTCATGCCCAGTGTAGCAGCATCCAGCGTGACCTTGAGAGGCTCGCTTTCTAGTGCCAGCGGCCCCGGGCAGTGTTTTGCCGCAGCGGCTTCGTTCAGCTCCCGGCGCAGGCGGGTCAAATATCCGCAGCACTGCAAAAGCCGCAGCGGATAACCCTCCGACAGAACCTGATTGCATTTGTCCAGCGACTGCAAGATCAGGTAAGACGGACTGGTGGAACCAAACAATGCCAGTGCATTGCGCACAGCGGCTTCGTCCTGAATGGGGGCATTTTTGCCCAGATGCAGGTATGCACCGCCAGTGACAACGGGCAGCGTTTTATGGCCGGAGTCGCAGCACATGGCCGCGCCCAGCGCAATAGGATGCTGACCGCCCTGCGGCAGAAAACGCAGGTATGCACCGTGGGCATTATCCACCAGAAGCGGAACGCCAAAATCCTTGCACACTTCGGCCAGCGCTGCAATATCCTGCACGCCGCCCAGATAATCCGGACTGGTGATATAGACGCCAAAGGGCCTTTTGCCCTGCTGTGCCAACCCCTGCAGAGCACCTGTCAGCTTTGCAGCTGACACCGGGCAGCTGCAAAGTGCACCGGCATCCTGCGGCGCAGGCCAGAGCCACTGGATATCAAAATCCAGCAGCGCCGCCGCATACAACAGCGCTTTGTGAGCGTTGCGCGCTGCCAGCAGGACCGGGCGCTGTCCGGCTGCGGGCGCAGCCTGCAGTGCAAGGCACAGCATTGCACGGATGCACTGGGACGAGCCTTCTGTACTATAGTAAGTATGTGCTGTGCCAAACAGCCGGGTAGCGTTGGCTTCGCTCTGGGCAATGATGCCGTCAGCCCCATACAGTTCATCCGCACCCTTTATTTCGGTAATGTCCCACGGCTCAAAGCCCAAAAGGCTCTGGCCCTTGTGGCCGGGCATATGCAGCCGCGAGGTGCCGGACTGTGCGTAACGGCGCACAAAATCCACAATAGGCGTGGTCGTGCTCATTCGCAGGCTTCGCCATCAGCACAGGCGTTACAGGTAGAACCAAGCTCAATAGGCACCTCGATGCCCTTGGCGGCAAGTTCCTGATTCTCAGCGACCTTGATCATGATAGCGCATTCCATTCGCTTTTTGAACAGCTCGCAGCCGTACTCATACACACCGGTAATGTTGCCGGTAGCGTGGTAGGAGTTTGCTGCACAGCCGCCGGAGCAGTACAGCTTTGCCCAGCAGTTCTGGCACTCCTTGCGGGCATAGGCGTTGCAGTGCTTGAACTCATCGCGCACGGCAGTGTTCGTAACGCCCTTCCAGATATCGCCCATCAGGTACTTGGGGTCGCCCACAAACTGGTGGCAGGGGTACAGATCACCCCAAGGAGTAACAGCCATGTACTCCGTGCCGGAGCCACAGCCGGAAATGCGCTTGTAGATGCAGGGGCCGCCGGTGAGGTCGATCATGTAGTGGTAGAAGGTAAAGCCGCGGCCCTCGCGGTTGCGCTTGATCATTTCCTTGGCAAGGATCTCGTACTGTTCCTTCAGGATGGGCAGATCTTCCTCGGTCAGGGCACTGGGGTCGCCAGGCTTAGACACCACAGGCTCCATGCTCAGCTCAGTAAAGCCGAGGTCGGCCATGTGGAAGATATCGTTGGTGAAGTCGGTGTTGTAGTGGGTGTAGGTGCCGCGCATGTAGTAGTTCTTGTCGCCGCGCTTCTTCACGAACTCCTGGAACTTGGGCACGATGGTATCGTAGCTGCCATGGCCTGCATAGTCCTTGCGGAAGCGGTCGTTGACCTCTTTGCGGCCATCCAGACTCAGAACGACGTTGTGGCACTCCTTGTTGCAGAAATCGATCACATCGTCATCGATCAGCATACCGTTGGTGGTCATGGTAAAGCGGAAGTTCTTGTTGTGGATCTTCTCCTGCTCACGGCAGTAGGCCACCAGCTTTTTGACCATGTCAAAATTCATCAGCGGTTCGCCGCCAAAGAAGTCCACCTCAAGGTTGCGGCGGGTGCCGGAGTTTTCGATCAGGAAGTCCATGGCACGCTTGCCCACTTCAAAGCTCATCAGCGCACGGTCGCCCTGATAGCGGCCCTGCGAAGCAAAGCAGTAGGAGCAGTTCAGGTTGCAGGTGTGTGCAACATGCAGGCACAAGGCCTTGACCACGGTGTTGCGGTTTTTAAAGTCGAAAGCCATATTCTCATAGGTATCCGGGGTCCACAGCTTGCCTGCTTCCTTCAGGCTGGTCACATCATCGATGCACTGACGCAGATCTTCCTCCGTGACATCCTCGCGGTCTCCATACTTTGCCATCATAGCCGAAACGATCTCGTCAGCAGTATGCTCCGGGTACATGGCAATGATATCGTATGCAACATCGTCCACCACATGCACCGAGCCGCTGCAGGTGTCCAGCACGATGTTATAGCCGTTCAATTGATACTGGTGTACCATTTTACTCTCCATTCCAATTATACAAAAAAATGCCGCCCGGCAAAGGCGGCAGGGGGTTGCAAAAATTACTTGTTGCTGTTCTCGCACTGCTGGTTAGCCACGCCGCAGGAGGTCTTGCAAGCGGACTGGCAGGAAGTCTGGCACTCGCCGCAGCCGCCGGTCTTAACGCTCTTGGTCAGGTCACGAGTAGCAATGGTCTTAATACGTTCCATAATAGAAAACCTCTCTAACTCTCAAAATTTCATCGCGCCGGACAAAGCCCAGTACGCATTTATCTTTGCTTATGATAACACGCAAGGGGCTTTCTGTCAAGATTTTTATGCTGCCAACCTGTTCAAACCTGTCCAGCAGGCTGATACTTCGTCAGGACGGTGTGCAGCCCCAGCTCCCGCGCCCTGGCCAGTAAGTACCGGTAGCGGCACAAAAGCGCCTGCCGCTCGTAAATGCGCTGCTCGATCAGGTCTGTATCCACCTCCAGATCAAACATCATCTCATTGCGCCGCAGGCAGAACAGACATTCCTTCAGCTCTTCTTCCAGTTCTGGGTGATAACGTTCGTGCTCGGTATCCCGCGGGATGCGGCTCGAAAGCAAAGTTTGGGTGTTCTGGGCATGGGTTCGTTCCAGCATAGGCCGTCCTCCTCTTCTTTGTGTATCTTGAAGGTTTGTACATTTTAGTATATGAAGAGACCGGTGCAGAATATGCCAGTTTATGGTAAAGCAGAAACTTCTCCGCTGGTGCGCGCATTTTAAAAAAGTTTGCAATTTTTTCAAAATCACGCTTGACAAGTATCACTTTTCCGCGTATAATAGCACACGTTGAGCGGCTCATACTGCGAAACGCAATCGAATATTGGGGATTTGCATAGTGGTAGTGCGGTAGACTCTGACTCTACTTGTGGGAGTTCGATTCTCTCATCCCCAACCAAGAGCCATCCGGTTTATGCCGGATGGTTTTTTTGTTCTATATTGTTATACAAAAACAGCGTACCGTCTTTGCGACGGTACGCCCATTTTTATGCAGTTATTACAGAATGCTGATGCGGCCTGCGCCGTAGGGATTCTCGTAATCCAGCAGATAGCCCGGGTAATCGGCCAGCGGGCTGTTTGCGGTGGTCAAATGCGGCAGACCCTCTGCATCTACACCGCCAAAGGTCATGGCATAGGTAGACATCACAAGGTAATCCTCAGACACATAGTCCTTGATCAGCTCTGCGCCATCAAACATGGCAAAGCCATCGCCCAGATTGCGCAGAGTGTAGTTCATGCCAGCCAAAGCGTAGGTCTTGCCCTCGTCCAGCGGTTCATAAGTACCGGAAGCCTTGTTGTAAATCTTCACGTTCTGCACGCGCGGAGTGCCGGTGGCACTGCCAATCCAGACATTCTTCTCGTCGGTCTGCACGGTGTTGGGGATATCGGCGTGGATCTCGTAGGAAGCGCCTGCCACATGCAGGAAGCCGCCGTTCTCCTTTTCCGTTCCGGCAAAGCGGGCTGCAAACTCCAGTGCATCCTGGATCTGCTTGCCGGTGACAGACATCAGACAGGCCACATTGCCAAACGGGCTGACCTGCTTGCAGGTCTTGAAGGTCCAGTAGCCGGCTTTCTCATCGGCGCGGATGCCGCCGCCGTTCATGATAGCGATGTCACAATGCAGCTGTTCCACCTCATTGAAGTAGGAGTAAATGCCGTCGGCCACGAAGTCGCCGAGATTCGTCTCTGCCATGCGGATGCGGCGCTTGCCAGTCTCGGGGTCGGAGATGTAGAAGTTCGTATCGGCAACAGCGATCTTCTCACCCAGCATGTCGTCCACAGAAGCGACCCATGCGTTCTGGATATCGGCAACGGCACTGTCGGAGCCTTCGTAAGAGGAGATCAGACGGGTGGCAATGGAGCCGTCAGCCTTGATGGTCATTTCGCCAACATTTGCAAAATAAGAGCCGGTCTGGGTCAGGGCGACAGCCTTGCCGGACAGATCCTTCACCCACTCACACTCCATCTTGGTGTGAGAATGGCCGTCGATGAATGCATCGAAGCCGGAGGTGTGCTCGATGACTTCCTTGCTGGTCCAGGGCGAAGAGGAAGGATCAACGCCCAGATGGCCCAGACCGATCACGTAGTCAGCCAGAACCTTGGCCTTATCAATGGACTTCTGCACAGCCTTGTACAGCTTCTGGCCGTCGTCACCGCCCAGAATATCATAGATATAGCGGCTCTGGCTCTTATCCATGAAGTAAGCCGGAGTAGACTTGGTGAAGGTCTCGGGCGTGGTGATGCCCACAAATGCGATCACGCGGCCGCCGATGGTGAAGTATTTGACATCCGGCAGAACGCGGTTGCCCAGCGGCAGATTGACCCAGTTGCTGGAGAGGTACGGGAAATCTGCCTCAGCCATTACCTCTTTTGCACGGGCCATGCCGTAGTCGAATTCATGGTTGCCGGGCGTAGCAACATCGTAGCCAGCGGCATTCATCAGCTGGATGATGGATGCACCTTCGTCCATGGAACCATATGCGGTACCCTGAATATGGTCGCCCGCATCTACCAGCAGGACATTTTTGCCTGCATCCTGATAGCTCTTTTTCAAAGCTGCGATGGCAGCATAGGTCAGTTCCGGCGATTTTTTGTCGATGTAAGTATGAACATCGTTGGTGTACAGGATCGTAATGTCCTTAAAGCTGCCGGGGTAACATGCAGACGCAGCGGGTGCGCCCAGACTTACGGCAGCAACGGCTGTGGTGACACCTGCGGCCTTCAGGAAGCTGCGGCGGGAGATAAGCTGTTTCATGGAAAAACGACCTCCTCTTAAAACTCTCTTTTGTTTTTATCGGGCGCACAGAACCAGCCCGACGCTTGTTATGTTAAGCATAACACACAAAACACCCAAGAACAACCCGGAATCGCACAATTTGTTCATAATTCACGGTACCAAGTCACACTTTTTGTGCAACATTATTCCTTTTCGGGGCAAAAAACAGCCCGCATCTGCAGCCAGTCGTTGACTGCAAAAGCGGGCTGTTTTCAAAGGGGATTCAAAAATGGATCAGAGCAACGAGCTCAAATCGCATTGTATTCCTTGAGGAATTTCTCAAGGTCGGTACCCTCGATCTTTTTCAAAGCTTCCTTCATGGCAAGGCGCGGGATGAGCGGCAGATCCATGTCGGTGATCTTCTTGCCGTCGCGCAGCTTGACCGTTGCATCGATCAGGGCACGTACATCATAGGTGCTGCCCCAGACCTCGGGCACACCGCGGTCGATATCCAGCAGGGTGTACACAGCTTCCATACCGGTGCGCATGGAGTATTCGGTGGTGAAGATGGTGTCACGGCCGGTCTCGGCGAACTGACCCAGGAAGGCAAAGTTGACAGCACCCTCCGGCACGATATCAGGACGGTCGCCCATCGCACGCGGCATAAAGAATGCATCGATATACGGCATCATGACCGGGATGGTGTTGGCACTGTGCTCGGCCAGCTCTTCGATCTGATCCTCAGGCACACCGATATGGTACAGCCACTCCATGCACAGTTCCTTGCCGGTGCAGTCACGCATGGCCTTTTTGACGTAGTTGCCGGGCTTATCGCTGAACAGGCCGTAGACCCAGACGCACAGCTGGTTCTTGGGCTGGTCTCGGAACTGCTGCTGACGGTTCAGCGTCCAGCTGAGCAGCCAGTTGGAGTCCTTAACGGTGACGATGCCGCCGGTGACGGTGTGGCCACTGAACGGGTCACGCTTGCAGATCTTCTGGATATACTGTGGGATCTTGTCGTCCAGCGTAGTGATGGTGGCGCTTTCCCAGTTGGAATGTTCGGGGTCGGAGCAGAACTTTTCAGGATTGCCGAATGCGGGGTCCTGTGCAGCGATCTTCTTCCACAGGTCCCAGCCGTTGCCCGGCTTGATGGTGGGATCAAAGCCTGCTGCCTTGTCCTGTGCGCCCATCGTGCAGCTTTCCACGCAGCCGCCGTTGGTGATGAACAGCAGATCATTTTCGGTCAGGTCAATGGTGCTGATCTCACCTGCGTGCTCCACAACCACGCTGCTTGCCTGCTTGCGCTTGCCATTGATCTCAAATTTCACGTCCACGACCTTGGTCTCATAGTGGAACTGCACGCCGTGGTCCTTCAGGTAAGTGACCATGGGCAGGATGATAGATTCATACTGGTTGTAGCGAGTAAAGCGCAGGGCAGTGAAATCCGGCAGACCGCCGATATGGTGGATATAGCGCTTAAGATAGAGCTTCATTTCCAGAGCACTGTGCCAGTTTTCAAAGGCAAACATAGTGCGCCAGTACAGCCAGAAGTTGGAGTTCAGCACTTCATCATCAAAGAAATCGGTGATTTTCTTATCCTGCAGCTGCTCGTTGGGGGTGAAGAAGAGCTTCATGATCTCCATAGCACCCTTATCAGACAGGCCGAACTTGCCATCGGTGTGGGCATCCTCGCCGCGGTTGACGGTAGCACGGCACAGTGAATAGTTGGGGTCTTCCTTGTTCAGCCAGTAGTACTCATCCAGCACACTGGCACCCTCGGTCTCCAGAGACGGAATGGAGCGCAGCAGATCCCACATGACCTCGAAGTGGTTATCCATCTCGCGGCCACCGCGCATCACGTAACCGATATCGTATTTGTAGCCGTCGCAGGCACCGCCGGGGATGGGGTCTTTCTCAAACACATGCACATGCTCGCCCTTCATCTGGCCGTCACGCACCAGATAACATGCAGCCGTCAGTGCGGCCAGACCGGAACCAATGATATATGCAGATTTATGATCAACACCCTCCGGCTTTTTAGGAGTTGCAAATGCTTCATAGTTGCCACTGGAATAGTACATAGAAAAGCCTCCCTGCTTTTTATTGCTTTTTTTCGGCATCCTTGCGCCGTCCTTATGGCAACAGTATACCCCGCGCCGCCGCAGCAGACAACAAACAAACTTTAGCGGGTGTATAAATTTTATACAATCATTCTGTTTTGCTGGAAATACGTACAAATTGTGACAAAAGCCGCCCTAATAGCGAATCGTTCTGTGCTATGGAGTGCTTTATAAACCAGTTTCAGCAAAAAGAAAAGCACCCAGATTTCAACGAATCCAGGTGCTTTTTGTTGGTGGAGGCGATGGGAGTCGAACCCATGTCCGAAAAGAGTTCAGTGCAGGTATCTCCGGGTGCAGGCGATCTACAACATTCCCGCCGCGCCACGCCGATCGTCAGGCTAGCGCATTGGTAGCTTCATGAGTTCCTGCCGGTCCGCAAAGCTTAAGTCCGTTCAGGTGCTGTGTCTAAAGGACGCCCCGGCCCCACACGACACAAGAGTGGGCGGAACGCGCAGCACTCAGGCTGCGAGCAACTGAGAATTGTTATTGTCAGTTAATTTTTTTGGAGGAGTTATAGAGCAGTTCCCCCACTGCTACCCGCTGCCCAGACCTCGCTCTCCCCGTCGAAACCTTTACGCCCCCTTATAAAGCACACCTTGCGGTGTGCAGAAAGCTTTGAAAAAGTTCCGCTTCAGGAAGCGGTCTGAAAAGATCAATAGTATTTGCCGTTGGACTTCATGGCACGGTCAATGGAACGCTTTGCATCGCGCTGGGCGGCATCGGCACGCTTATCGTAGAGCTTTTTGCCTTTGCAAAGACCCACTTCCATTTTCACGCGGCCATGTTTGAAATAGAGCGAAAGCGGCACAAGGGTATATCCCTGCAGCTTGCACTGCTGATGCAGCCGCCGGATCTCACTTTTGTGTGCCAGCAGGCGCCGGACGCGCATCGGATCCTGATTGAACATGTTTCCGTGGTCGTAGGGACTGATATGCATTCCCTTTACCAGCAGTTCACCATCCTCAATATCGACCCAGCTGTCCTTCAGGTTGACCCCTCCGGCACGCAGGCTCTTGACCTCCGTACCTTTCAGTTCAACGCCGGTTTCCAGCGCTTCCAGAACGAAGTATTCATGGCGCGCTTCACGGTTTGTGGCAATGGTTTTTGTTGCCGGACGCTCCTTAGTGGGTGCCATTCCGCGCGCCTCCTTTCTCCATTGTGGTTTGTTGTATCAGTATACCATTTTTTTATGGTTTTGCAAGGGCTGTTTTTGAAGAAACTGTAAATTTTTCCCAATTCACAGCTCACCACGGCCGGAAAGTGCACGGTACAAGGTGGTCTCGTCTGTGTACTCCAGACTTGCACCCACCGGCAGACCGTAGGCCAGACGTGTGGTCTTGATGCCCAGAGGCTTGATAAGCTTTGCCAGATACATGGCGGTGGCTTCACCCTCCACCGTGGGGTTCATGGCCATGATGACCTCTTTCACCTTGCCGTCGCCCAGGCGGGCCAGAAGTTCCTTGACGCACAGCTGTTCGGCAGTAATGCCGTCCATCGGGCTGAGCAGGCCGTGCAGCACATGGTACAAGCCGTGATACTCCCTTGTGCGTTCAAACGCCTGCACATCGCGGGGCGTTTCCACCACGCAGATCACAGAAGGATCGCGTTTTGCACTGGCACAGATGGGGCAGATATCCGCTTCTGTATAATTCTGGCAGATACGGCAGCGATGGAGCTTGGTGTGGGCACCCTGAATGGCTCCCGCCAGTGCGGCGGCATCTTCGTCCGACATGCTCAGCACCTGATACGCCATGCGGGTAGCGCCCTTGCGCCCGATCCCCGGAAACTTGCTGAATTCTTCGATCAGCTTTTCCAGCGGGGCAGCAGTATAGCCCATGTTCTTCCCTCCTGCCGGATCAGAGACCGGGGATGTTCATGCCGCCGGTCAGCTTGCCCATTTCAGCTTCGGCAGTTTCGTCCACCTGCTTGACGGTTGCGTTGATGGCAGCAGCCACCATATCTTCCAGCATTTCAACATCATCCGGGTCCACAGCCTCGGGCTTGATGGTGATGGACAGCACTTCGTGCTTGCCGTTCATCTTAACAGTGACCATCTCACCGGCAGCGCTGCCGGTGTACTCGGCAGCTTCCAGCTCGGCCTGTTTGGCTTTCATATCTTCCTGCATCTTCTGTGCCTGACGCATGAGGGCGTTCATATCGGGGCGGCCAAAGCCTGCGGGCATTCTTGCTTTCATAATCGTTTCTCCTTATTGATGCAATGTATTTTTATGATCTCGTTTTCCTTGCGGAATCCTCAATGGACACATCCAACCCCAGCTTTTCCAGTGCACGAAGCGACTGCTCTGCGTTGGAGACCGTTTTGCCAGCGCTCTTTGGTTCATAGGGACCAATGGGCACCGCCGTACCGGACACATCCTTGATCAGCTTTTTGATCAGGCGCTGGCTGTCCTTGTTGGCGCGGATAAAATCGCGGAAGGTCTTGCCGCCGTCGATCAGCACGCGGGTGCCATCAAAGTAAGCCTTGGACTTGCGCAGATAGGTGTAGAGCATGGGATCTTTTTCCTGCAGCTGCTGTACCACCTGCGGCCAGTACGGATACAGCGCAGTCCCTTCCTGCCCGGCATCCTGTGGCTTTTCCGGCACAGGCTTTGCAGCAGGCGTGGGTACAGGTTTGGGCGGTTCTGGCTGCGGAACAGGTTCCAACTCTGCCGGCACGGGTGCAGCTGGCTGTGCGGCCTGCGCGGCAGGCTCGTCCCAAGGCAGCATTCCGGCCTGCTGCACGGGCGGTTCCTCCGGCAGCGGCGGCAGCTCTTCGGTCTGGACGGGTGAAGTCTGCTCTACAGATATTTCCGACGGCACGGAAGGTTCTGCCTTTACAGGTTTCGGTTCCGCTGCAGGCTGCACCACAGGAACGGACGGTATTGGCGGCTGGGGAGTCGGAGCGCTTGCAAAGGGCTGCACAGCAGTTGCCGAGGCAAACGGCTGCGGCGCTGCGGGTTGAGCTGCAGCACGGGGCGCGGCCTGCACAGGAACTGCCTGCGGCTGCTGGGGCGGTTCGGATAAACCAAACAGTGCAAGTTCCAGCTCGATCCGCTGGTCGCTGCCGCGGGTCATATGTTCCAGCGCACTGCCCAGCGCACGGATGGCACGAATGGCCTCCCGCTGGCCCAGCTGCGGGCCTTTTTCCAGATACAAAGCCTCCTCCTCCGGCGAAACGCCGGACAGAAGGCTCTGCCCGCCCGGCAATGCTGCCAGCATCAAAGCACGATAATGCGCGATCAATTCCTCTGTCAGACGCTTGACATCCACAGACTGCTGGCGAAGCTGTGCCAGCTGGGCCAGTGCTGTGGCACCGTCCTGCGCTTCCAGTGCGTCCGAAATGCGGAACAGATAACTGCGGTCGGTCACACCTGCCATGCGGCGCACCACATCGGCATCGATTTTCGCCGTAACGCCTGCGCAGGTATCCAGAATGGACAACGCATCGCGCAGTGCACCGTCGGCCAGACGGGCGATCAGTTCCGCACCGTCCGGCGAAAGCTCCAGCTTTTCCTCACCTGCAATATATTCCACCCGGCGGGCGATATCCTCCGGCCCGATGCGGGTAAAATCGTACCGCTGGCAGCGGGAAAGAATGGTGGCGGGCACCTTCTGGATCTCAGTGGTTGCCAGAATAAAGATGACGTGGGCAGGCGGTTCTTCCAGCGTTTTGAGCAGCGCATTGAATGCCGCCGTGGACAGCATGTGCACCTCATCGATGATGTATACCTTATATTTACAGGCGCTGGGAGTGTAAGCTGTTTCGTCGCGCAGGTCGCGGATATCGTCCACACCGTTGTTGGAAGCCGCATCCATCTCCACCACGTCCAGAATGCTGCCGTTATCGATGCCTTTGCAGATCTCACACTCGCCGCAGGGGTCTCCATTGACCGGATGCAGGCAGTTGACTGCCTTTGCAAAGATCTTGGCGCAGGTGGTTTTGCCGGTGCCGCGCACGCCGGTAAACAGGTAGGCATGGCCCACACGGTTTGCCGTGATCTGGTTTTTCAGCGCAGTAACAATGGCCCGCTGGCCTACCACATCCTCAAAACGCTGCGGTCTCCATTTGCGGTACAAGGCACGGTACATGGTTCTCTCCCCTTTCCTGCAAAATAAAAAGGACAGCGCTGACGGGGTTTTGTCCCCGCCTTGCGTAACTCGGCATACGGATGCAGGCTTACTGAAACGCACGAACGCACTGCTTAAGGCTGCTTGGTTCCCCACCTGACCTGGTTCACAGCGAATCCATCGTACAGGACCCGCATCCGTATGCCGAACCACGCAGCAGGCGCTGTCCGACACATCCTTCTGAATGCCAGAATATTGTACCATAAACGCAGGCAGATTGCAAGGGGTGGGAGGTATCATTTCACGGTCCACGCATGAAACGATCAAATAGGATAGCCCAAAGTCAGAAAATGTGATGTTCTCAAAATCCAAAAAGCGCAGTACATTCTCTGCGCTTTCGCGTTTTGTACTGCGCTTTTCTTTTATCCTGTTATTTTTACGGCATTGATTTTGCAGCAGCCCTTTTTTCTTACAATGCAACATCCAGCGCCATCATCAGCGCAAATCCCAGCACGATGCTTACAACACCGACAGGCTCGTCGCCCTCCACGGCCTGCGGGATCATCTCCTGTGCGGTCACGCACACCATACAGCCCGCCGCTGCGCTGAGCAGCCACGGAAGCGCAGTACTGACCCATTCGGCCAGAGCAAAGGCAAGCAATGCCCCCAACGGCTCTACCAGCCCGGAAGCCGCTCCCGCAAAAAACGCCTGACTGCGGGTGCGGCCGTTATGGGCCAGCGGCAGACTGACTGCTGCACCTTCCGGGATATTCTGCAGGCCGATTCCAAGGCTCAGCGCCAGTGCACCGCTGATGGCATCCGGCTCCCCGGTCAATGCCAGTGCAGCGGCAAGGCCCGCCACCATACCCTCGGGCAGGTTGTGCAATGTTACAGCCAGCACCATACGTCCGCCGTGCCCGGCCCCGCCTGCCAGCAGCTGCCCGGCAAACTGTTCCACCTGCAAAAGGCCCACTGCGCCAAGCACAAGCCCCACTGCCGATGGGATCCATGCCGGAAGCGGCAAAGTCTGTCCGCGCTGGATAGCAGGCAGCAGCAGGCTCCACACACTGGCCGCCAGCATGATGCCCGCTGCCATGCCGCACAGGATGCGCTGCGTGCAGGGCCGCGACCGCCGCCGCAGCAAAAACACGCCTGCTGCCCCCAGTGTAGTGCACGCCGCCGGAAACAGCAGTACCCACGCAGTGAAAACGATCTGGTTCACGATACATTCCCCCTTTGCCCGGTGTATGTGCGTCGAAGCAAAAAGGTGCAGAAAAGCCCGTCACACAAAATACAGTGTGACGGGCTTTTCTGTCAGAATGCGATGGCATCTTCTTCGCTGCCAAAGGGCAGACCCGTAGCCGGATCGACCGGCGGCAGGCCAGCCTGCCCCATATCCGCTGCCTTTACGCTGCATACCACCGCATTGGCAAGCACATACTTCACCTTTGCGGTGGCTGCAGCGCCGATCTTATCATAGATGCGGCCTGCGCTGTAACAGTCGCCCAGCACGGTGTGAGTGCTGTTGGCCACATAACCCACCTTGCCCAGACCCGGCAGTTCTGCGCGGATGGCTTCGCGGTCAAAGTCATTCTCCGGCTCCTTGACCAGCTTTACCTTCTGGCCTACTGTAAACGGCTGAGTGCCGAAGCGGTAGTTGAGTCCGGTCAATGTAACATAGTACTTCATCTTTATTTCCTCCAAAACACATGTTTTATTTTCAGGGAGCCCGTTCATCCCCTGCTGTGTCTGTATTATCCACTTTTTATGTCCAATAAAAATCACTTTCAAATAACACTTGTCATTTTTTGATATTTTTGTTCAGGTTCGCTGCACAAAGTTTACCCTCTTTTCTTTCTCCGCAGGTCAACTGTCAGGTGACAAATGGCTCTTTTCCGTTTCCGGAGCCGCATCATCCTCACTTTTGCATTTCTTTATTTCTCTTTAGGGAACATGCATTCCCGTCTTGATTCAAGTGAACAAACAATGAAAGAAATTACAAAGTGATTACAACGCGGTAAAAAATTCTTTCCTGAGTCTCCCTGTGCTTCGATCAGTTTAACAAAAACTCTTTGACTTTTAGCGATAAATTATAACAAAATCGTAGATTATCATTGAAATCTCACTTCTTAGCCAAAAAAGCTCTTGATTTTTTCGCAAAAAAGACTAGAATATCCACTTGCAGAAAGGCACTTCCTGTAGGGCCTTCTGCAAAATACATTTGCGTATGGCAAGGAGATTTTAGATATGAAACTCAAGAATGTTTGTGTTGCTGTTGTTGCTCTGGCTCTGGCTGTTGGCATGACCGCTTGCGGCGGTTCTGCTTCCTCCACTGCTGCATCCTCTTCCGAGGCTGCTTCTACCAGCACTTCTGTTGCTGCTGAGGCCGAGGAGAGCGCTTCTTCCGCTGTTGCAGAGGAGAACGGTTCTTCTTCTGAGGCCGCTTCCAGCGAGGCTGCTTCTTCTGAGGCCGCTTCCAGTGAGGCTGCTTCCAGCGAAGCTGCTTCTTCCGTTGCAGCTTGATCGCACAGCGCCTAAATTCCAATAAAAGCTGAAGCCGGGCACAGGGAGCCATGAGTTTTCCTGTGCCCGGCTTTTTGTAGCAAAATGCGCCGGAAAGGTTTATTGGGAACCTCCCGGCGCATTTTTCAGAAGCTGTCATCAGAAGCAGGATGCCCCTCAGGCAGCGTGCAATGCTTATTCTTATATTTCCCAGAACAGGATCCCCAGTCCTGCAGAGAACAGGATCATCCCAATGGGCGATGGTGCTTTGCCCTTTTTCCGGCGGCAAAGGGCATGCAGCCCCCACAGCAGCAGGAACACCACAATGGAACGGAGATCCGGTGCAATGCCTGCCTTGTCCGCTGCAAACCCGGCCAGCGTAGAAAGCGCCATGTTGACAGCAGTTGCCAGGATCATCGCCACCACACAGGGACGAACGCCGCCAAGAACTGCATTGACACCGGCATATTTCATCAAATTCTGCAGCACCGATGCAATGAGCAGAATGATCACAAAAGACGGCAGCACCACACCCAGCGTGGCACACAGCGCGCCCCAGAAGCCGCCCTGTGAAGCACCGATGAAGGTGGCCATATTGATGGCCAGCGGGCCGGGTGTGGATTCCGACACGGCAATGAAGCTGAGAAATTCGCCTTCCGTCAGCCAGCCGTGTCCTAAGACCGTTTCCCGCACCAGCGAGATCATGCCGTAGCCGCCGCCGAAGGACAACGCACCGATCATGAGGAAATTCCAGAAAAGTTCTACATAGATCACGGCTTCTTCTCCCCCTTCCGCAGCTGCTGTACTGCATACACCAGCAGCCCGGCCGCACCGCTGAACAGGATGTAAAAAATGGAAGAGAATGACACTGCTGCAATGGAACAGCCCACCATCGCTGCCGCAACCGTGGTCAGGATGACAATATTGAAGACGCTGTGTTCCAGCTGCTTCAGCATTTTCAGTCCGGCGGAAAGGATCAGATAGATCACACACACCTGAATGCCGTGGAACGCACTTGCCACCACCGAAAGGCGGAGGAACTGGTCAAAGAACAGCGAGATCAGATAAATGACCGCGAAGGACGGAAGACATACCGCCACCGTGGACGCTGCCGCACCTGCCGTACCCTCGATCTTGTAGCCGATGTAGGTGGCACTGTTCACCGCCACCGGGCCGGGCGTAGACTCCGCAATTGCCACCATGTCCAGAAATTCTTCTTTTGTCACCCACTTTTTCTCTTCCACAAATTCATTCTGCAGCAAAGCCACCATGGCATAGCCGCCGCCAAACGTGAACGCACCAATTTTGAAAAACGTCCAGAAAAGCTCCTTTGTTTTCGACATAGCCTTCTCCTTTCTTGCGCCTTATTATATCATTTTTTGTTTTGATATGATATACTTTAATGGAATATGCTGTTTTCTTTGGAAAAAGCAGAAAGCTGTTTTCTTTGGAAAAAGCAGAAAAAGGAGTTTAGGATATGAAAACAAAATTTGGCATTGTAGGCTGCGGATTTCTGGGCGGCATTGTGGCCAACGCATGGAAGAACGGTCTGCTGCCGGACTATGAGCTGGTGGGCGTGACCAGCCGCACCCGTGCTTCGGCGGAAAAGACTGCCGAAACGGTGGGCTGTGCCGTGTGTGACGATGTGGATGCCCTGCTGGCGCTGGAGCCGGAGTACATCGTGGAGACCGCTTCGGTGGAGGCTGTGCGCGCCATGGCTGTGCCTGTGCTAAAAAAAGGCGTGAATCTGGTCATTATTTCCATTGGTGCCTTTGCGGACCTTGATTTTTACGAGCAGGTCAAGGCCGCTGCCGTGGAGGGCGGTGCCAAGGTGCATCTGGCAAGCGGTGCCATTGGCGGCTTTGATGTGCTGCAGACCGTCACCCTGATGGCCGAGGCGCAGAAGCTGGCCGAGACGGCAGGCATTGAGACCCACACCGGAGCCAAGGGCTTCCGCAACACGCCGGTATGGGCCGACCACCTGCTGACCGATACCGAAAAGACCACTGTGTTCACCGGCAATGCCAAGCAGGCCATTGCCACCTTCCCCCGCCGCGTGAATGTGGCTGTTGCCACCTCGCTGGCCACCACCGGCCCGGAGATCACCGGCGTGACCATGCATTCCGTCCCCGGCTGGGTGGGCGACGACCACTGCATCACCGCCGAGATCGAGGGCGTGAAGGCCGTGGTGGATATCTGCTCTTCCACCAGCGCCATTGCCGGTTGGAGCGTAGTTGCCCTGCTGCGCAACCTCTCCTCCCCCGTATGCTTCTATTAAAGGAGGGCTTTGCAGATGTTCAACAAACTGGTGGCCATTGAGCCGGTAAGCCTGATCCCCTCCGCCGAGGAAGAGCTGCATCAGTACGCAAAAGAAGTGGTGCTGTACCGCGATATCCCGGCCAGCGATGACCAGATCGTGCGGCGTATCGGAGATGCCGATGCTGTACTTCTGAGCTACACCTCCCGCATGGGCAAAAATGTGATCGAGCGCTGCCCGAATATCCGTTACATCGGCATGTGCTGCAGCCTGTATTCTGAGGAAAGCGCCAATGTGGATATCGCCTACGCCCGCACCCGCGGCATCAAAGTGCTGGGCATCCGGGACTACGGCGACCGCGGCGTTGTGGAGTACGTCCTGCATGAGCTCACCGGCATCCTGCACGGTTTTGGGATGCCCATGCTGCGGGACGAGCCGGTGGAGATCACCGGGCTGAAGGTCGGCGTCATCGGGCTGGGTGTGTCCGGCAAAATGATCGCCGATGCACTGCAGTTCATGGGTGCCGACATTGCCTATTACAGCCGCACCCGCAAGCCGGATGCCGAAGCTGTGGGCATGGCCTATAAGCCGCTGGCACAGCTGCTGACCGAGAGCGAGGTGGTGTTCACCTGCCTGAACAAGAACGTACTGCTGTTGGGCAAGGACGAATTTGCACAGCTGGGCGCAGGCAAGGTGCTGTTCAACACCTCCATCGGCCCGGGCTTTGACTCTGCTGCTCTGGAACAGTGGCTTGCTCTGCCGGGCACCCACTTCTTCTGTGACACCCGTGCCGCTGCCGGCCCGGTGGGCGAAGACTTCTTTGCCCGTGAGAATGTGCATTGCGCGAATGTTTCTGCCGGACGCACCAAGCAGGCTTTTGTGCTGCTGAGCCAGAAGGTGCTTGCAAATATCCGCACTGCACTGGGAGAATGATATAAAAAGGAAACGCTTCCCGGCCGGGGAAGCGTTTCCTTTTAGGCTTTATTCAAAATTGTTGTGATCTCTTCCAGATTCGCCGCAAATCGGATGCCCTGCTGGCGCTGCGGCGTGGAAAGGCCTTTCTCGATCATTTTGGCAAGCAGTGCTTTCAGGCTGTCGTAGTAGCCGTTCAGATCATACAGGATGCAGGGCGCGTCCAACTGGCCCAGCGAGACCTTGGACATTACCTCTGCGATCTCTTCCAGCGTGCCGGTGCCGCCGGGGAATGCGATGAAGGCATCGCCCAGCTCGATCATCTTCGTCTTGCGCTCGGTCATATCCTTGGTGACAATCAGCTTGGTCAGGCCAT